>NZ_JBXWNR010000005.1:0-292260 GCF_059610465.1 Ruegeria sp. CDSC085
CAGGCATCTCCCACCCAGCAAAATCAACCATCTTACCACCCAAAGCAACGTGCAACGAGTGAAGAGGCGTGCGTTTCAAATCGGTCATTTCTTCAACCTTTCAATCAGCGGGACTGGTCGCGAACGACCATGACAGTGCAATGCGCATTGCGCACGACACGGGCCAGGTTCGGGCCAATCTCGTAGTTCGGGAAATCGCCCTTGGTCGATGCCATGACGATCAGATCAAAGCCTTCCTTGTAGGCAAGCTTCAGGATTTCGCGGTAAACACTGCCTTCTTCCACATGAACCGGCACGTCGGAAGCATTGGCATGATCCAGAATCACCTGAACCGCACCCCGCACGTGGTCTTTGGCGCCGGCGCCATAGTTGGCGGGCAGGTTCGGCAGCTGGATGATCTCGGGGATGACAGCAACTGCATGCAGTTCAGCACCGTAGAACTTGGCCTGTTCCAGCGCGAGCGGCAGGGCGTTCTTCCACGAGCGGTCGTCGGTGTGATCAATGGGCAGCAGGATTTTCGTGGCCATCACGTCTCTCCTCGAGATATTAAATTCTGTTTCAAAGGCGGGGGGCCGGGATGGCCCCCCGTTTTGGTCGGGCCGAGCTTATTCGGCAGGTGTGCCGCCCGGCTCTTCGGACTTGCCGCCCGAGGCGAAGAACTCTTTCGTCAGTTTGAAGACGATCGGGCTCAGCAGCGCCAGGGCGATCAGGTTCGGGATGGCCATCATGGCGTTCAGCGTATCGGCCAGCAGCCAGATGAAGCCCAGATCCGCGGTTGCGCCGAAGTAGATCATCACGATCCACAGAACGCGGTAGGGCATCAGGGATTTCACGCCCAGCAGGAACTCGACACATTTTTCGCCGTAGAACGACCAACCAAGGATGGTGGTGAAGGCAAAGATCGACAGAGCGATGGCGATCAGGTACCCACCGATACCCGGCAGCGACAGTTCGAACGCGTGGCTGGTCAGCGCCGCACCGGATTCACCCGATGTCCATGCCCCCGAAGCGATGATGGCCAGACCGGTGATCGAGCAGACGATGATGGTATCGATGAACGTACCCAGCATCGCGATCAGGCCCTGGTTGACTGGACCCTTGGTTTCGGCAGCGGCGTGCGCGATCGGGGCCGAACCCAGACCGGCCTCGTTCGAAAACACACCACGTGCCACACCGAAGCGGATGGCGGCCCAGACGGCTGCACCCGCGAATCCACCTTCTGCGGCGGACGGGGTGAACGCATGGGTAAAGACCAGTGACAGGGCGTTGCCGATCTCTCCGATGTTGATCAGCAGGACCAGCAGACCGGCGACAATGTAAGCAATCGCCATGAAGGGAACCAGTTTACCGGCAACCGCACCGATGCGGGTGATGCCACCCAGGATCACGGCTGCGGTCAGAACCATCAGGATAACGCCGGTGACCGAAGTGTTCAGGCCAAAGTTGGCCTCAAGCACCTGTGCCACACCGTTGGCCTGCACGCCGTTGCCGATGCCGAAGGCAGCAACCGCGCCGAACAGAGCAAATGCAACACCCAGCCAGGCCCATTTCGCGCCCAGACCGTTCTTGATGTAGTACATCGGACCACCGACATAGTTGCCCAGCTCGTCTTTCTCACGGTATTTCACCGCGCAGACAGCCTCGGCGTATTTGGTGGCCATGCCCACCAGGGCGGTCATCCACATCCAGAACAAGGCGCCTGGACCGCCCAGGAAGACAGCAGTGGCCACACCGGCGATGTTGCCTGTACCGATGGTCGCCGACAGCGAGGTCATCAGCGCGTTGAACGGGCTGATTTGCCCTTCGCCTTGACCTTCACGGCCTTTGAACAACAGGCTGAAGCCCGTGCCGATGCGCAGGATCGGCATGAATTTCAGCCCCACCTGCAGGAAGAAGCCGACGCCAAGAATGAGGACCAGCATCAACGGCCCCCACACGACGCCATTGATGGCCCCTACGATTGAATTTAACGCTTCCATGGTTTCCCTCCCATTTGCGTTTGGTTTATGCCCCGGTCGCGATGGCCCGCTGGCGGGCCTGCTTGAGGGCAGTGAAATCTTCGTCTGCATGGAACGACGAACGGGTCAGCGGTGTGGCTGACGCGTGCAAAAAGCCCTTGGAACGTGCGATCTGTTCCAGTTGGGCGAATTCCTCGGGCGACCAGAACCGGTCAATCGGATGGTGTTTCGGGGTCGGTTGCAGATACTGCCCGACCGTCAGAAAATCGACATGTGCCGCGCGCAGATCATCCATGACCTGACGCACGTCGTTCAGGGTTTCACCCAGCCCGACCATCAGGCCCGACTTGGTGAAAATCTCGGGATTTGCACGTTTGGCATCGTCCAGCAGCCGCAGCGAGGCATAATAGCGCGCGCCGGGGCGAACTGTCGGATACAGGTGAGGGACGGTTTCCAGGTTGTGGTTGAAGACGTCCGGCGCTGCCTCGAAGACGATGTTGGCGGCGTCGCCCTTGCCTAGGAAGTCCGGCGTCAGGACCTCGACCGTGGTGCCGGGGTTCTGATGACGCACGGCCCGGATTGTCTGGGCGATGTGCTGTGCCCCACCATCATCCAAGTCATCCCGATCAACCGAAGTGATCACTACGTGGCGCAGGCCCAGTTTCATGACTGCCGATGCAACGCGACCGGGTTCGAATGCATCAAGCGCATCGGGACGACCGGTGGCCACATTGCAGAAGGAACAACCGCGGGTACAGACCTCACCCATGATCATCATGGTCGCATGACGCTTGGACCAGCATTCGCCGATATTGGGGCAGGCAGCTTCTTCGCAGACCGTTGCCAGATTGTGATCCCGCATCAGCCGTCGCGTTTCGTAATACGCGGCGCTGTCGCCCTTTTTCTTGCGTATCCATCTGGGTTTGCGCGGAATGACGCTGTCGGCCTTCTTGGCCTTTTCCGGGTGGCGTGCTCTGAGCTGGATCGTCATCTGGCTGTCCCTCGTTATGCGTGGATTGCACGGCCCATGGCGTCGAGACATGCTTCTTTGACCGCCTCACCCATGGCGGGATGTGCATGGCACGAGGCTGCAACATCAGCGACCGTGGCGCCTTTGGACATGGCCAGCACCAACTCGGCGATCAGATCGCCGCCATGGGCACCACAGATATGGGCTCCGAGAATCTTGCCGTCGGAACCGGCCAGAACCTTGACTGCGCCATCTGTTTCACCCGTCGTTCGCGCCCGCGAGTTGGCCATGAAGGCGAATTTGCCGACAACGTATTCGACGCCCGCGTCTTTCAGCGCTTCTTCGGTCTGACCAACCGAAGCCACTTCGGGATCCGTGTAGACCACACCCGGCACGGTGTTGTAATCGATGTGCCCCGCTTCGCCGGCCAGCATCTCGACACAGGCAACGCCGTCTTCTTCTGCCTTGTGCGCGAGCATCGGACCGAGCACACAGTCGCCAATAGCGTAGATGCCGGGCACAGACGTTTGGAATGCTTCATCGACTTCGATGAAACCACGTGGGTTCACGGACACGCCTAATTCTTCCAGTCCAAGCCCACGCGTGACGGGGCGGCGTCCGACGGCGATCAGAACCTTATCGGCCTCGATCACCTCTTCCTTGTCCTTGCCGACGCGATCCACGGTCAGGGTCAGGCCAACCGCGGTTTTCTCAACCGATTTGAGGGCACGACCCAGCTGGAATTTCAACCCACGCTTGGACAACGCGCGCTGCGCCAGCTTGGCGATTTCGCCATCAATGCCGGGCAGAACGCGATCCAGATATTCAACAACGGTGACTTTGGCGCCGAGACGCGCCCAGACCTGACCAAGTTCCAGACCAATCACACCCGCTCCGATGACCACCAGATGATCCGGAACGTTCTCCAACGCAATTGCGCCGGTCGAGCTGAGGACATCCTGCTCATCAATTTCAATCCCCGGCAGTGAGGTCGGCTCGGATCCGGTCGCGATCAGGATAGTCTTTGTTTCATAAACGTTATCGGCGACCTTGACCTGACCGGGTGCTGGAATGCTGGCCCATCCTTCAATCAGGTCGACACCGTTCTTCTTGAACAGAAACGCGATACCCTTCGTCAGATCACTGACGATCTTGTCCTTGCGCCCCATCATCGCACTGACGTCGATGCTGGCCCCCTCGACCGCAATGCCATGGGAGGAGAGATGTGCAATTTCGGCATATTTGGCCGAGGAGGTCAGCAACGCTTTGGAGGGGATGCATCCGACGTTCAGGCATGTGCCGCCAAGTGCGCCGCGTCCTTCGACACATGCAACTTTCAGGCCCAACTGAGCCGCGCGGATCGCGGCAACATAGCCGCCCGGTCCGCCCCCGATAACGATGAGGTCGTAGGTATTCATTTCGCGTACTTTCAGTAGATCGGGTGGTTTGCACAGAGCGCGCGAACCTGTTCGCGAGTTTTCATTTCGACGGTTTCGTCACCTTCACTGGACTGCGCGAGTGCGTCCAGAACATCCCCGATCAGATGGCCGATCTGCTTGAATTCCGCTGGGCCAAAGCCACGGCTGCACCCGGCGGCGGTGCCCAGACGGATACCGCTGGTGATGGTGGGTTTCTCGGGATCACCAGGAACGCTGTTCTTGTTGCAGGTGAAGCCGGCCCGCTCGAGCGCCGCTTCGGCGTCTTTGCCGGTCACGCCAATCGGGCGCAGGTCGACCAGCATCAGGTGGTTCTCGGTGCCGCCGGAAACGATGTCACATCCGCGCGCCATCATGACGTTTGCCAAGGCCGATGCGCTGTCTACGACGCGCTGCATATATTCCTTAAATTCAGGCTTGAGTGCCTCGCCAAAGGCAACCGCCTTGCCCGCGATCACATGCATCAGTGGGCCGCCCTGCAAGCCGGGGAATACGGCCGAGTTGATTTTTTTCGCCAGCGCTTCGTCATTGGTCAGGATGATGCCACCACGAGGCCCGCGCAGGGTCTTGTGCGTGGTCGAGGTCACGACATGTGCGTGTCCTACAGGCGAGGGGTGCAGGCCGGTCGCCACCAACCCGGCGATATGAGCCATGTCGGCCAGCAACCAGGCGTCAACGTCATCCGCGATTTCACGGAATCTGGCAAAGTCGATCTTTTGCGAGTAAGCCGACGCACCTGCGATGATCAGCTTGGGCTTTTCCGCCCGCGCCAAATCGGCAACCTGATCATAATCGATCAATCCTGCATCGGTCAGGCCGTACTGTACGGGCCGGAACCATTTACCTGACTGAGCTGGTTTCGCGCCGTGGGTCAGATGGCCGCCTGCATCCAACGACATTCCCAGGATGGTATCGCCCGGGCTCAGCAGCGCCAGCTTGACTGCTCCGTTGGCCTGTGCGCCAGAATGGGGCTGAACGTTGGCATATACACAGCCAAACAGTTTCTTGAGACGTTCGATGGCCTCGACCTCGACCTCATCGACATATTCACAGCCGCCATAATAGCGTCGGCCCGGATAGCCTTCGGCGTATTTGTTGGTCAATACCGAGCCCTGCGCGTCGATCACGGCCTTCGAGACAATGTTCTCCGAGGCGATCAACTCGATCTGATCCGCCTGACGCTCTCCCTCACGTGAGATGGACGCGGCAATGACGGGATCTGCCTCAATCAGCGACGTTTTGAACATAGTCTCCTCCTTTTGCCCCGAATCCTCAGTACGAAACTTTGTTTCCTATAGGGGAAATAATGCGCATTAGGCAACAAAAATCTCTTATTCAAGAAGTTGCGTGTATACTGGGAAACATGTAGCCTTTGATAAAACAGGGGGAATTCAATGGGCGACGAAAGCCGAAATGATGTTTCCGGACAGGAAGATCTGAGTGAAGGTGAGGCTCTGGGCCGCTCCATCCGCGATGCACGGCGCGCAAAAGGGTGGACTCTGGAAGAAGCCGGCCGCGCTGCGGGTATCGGGCGGTCGACGCTGTCCAAGATCGAAAACAATCAGACGAAGCCAAGTTTTGACATTGTACGGCGCCTGACACAGGCCCTTGATATGAGCACCCCGCAGTTGTTTCTTCAGTCGGGTCAGTCCGGCATTTCAGGCCGCCGTGATTTCACTCCGAAAGGCGAGGGGGAAATCAAGAATACGCCCACTTACATGCATGAACTGCTTTGCCCCGAACTGACCAGCAAGCGGATGCTGCCCTATATCGCGACAATCAAGGCGCGCGACCTGTCGGAATTCGAGACGTGGATCCGACATTCCGGAGAAGAATTCATGTATGTGCTCAGCGGTGAACTCATCTTCGTGTCTGAACATTACCGCCCTTTGCCAATGAAGGCCGGCGACTCACTCTACTATGACAGTGGAATGGGGCATGGGTGTATTTCGACCAGCGAAGAAGACGCTAAGGTGCTGTGGGTCTCGCTGGAATAACTTCCATGGTTTTCCTTGGTTCTTGAGGAAAGCGGGCATCGCCATGCGCACCCCCTTCAGACGTCAGACAGGCTTCGGTGGCGAAACGCAGTCGGTGTCTGGCCGAATTCTGCCTTGAATGCCCGCGTCATGGCGCTGGCGTTTTCATATCCGCAACGACCGGCGATTTCGGCGATGGATTGCTCGGTATCTTCTGCCAGATTGCGTGCCAGGTTCAGCCGCAGCCGACGATACAGCGCTTGCGGCGTGGTTTTAAGCTCCGCCTGAATGCGCATTTCGATCCGCTTTTGCGAACACCCGATCTTGCGGGCCAATTCCCTGATCGAAAGAGGTGTTTCAAGGTTCGCCTGCATGAAACCCAGCGCGCGATTGACCAATATGTCTTCGGACTTCAGAGGCAAAGGGTAATGGTCCTGCCCATTTCGGCTCATCAGAAGATACCCGACTTCCATGGACAAAAGAGGCCCGTGATCCCGGCGGATAAGGGCCGAGGCCAGATCGAACGCGGCCATGGCCCCGGAACAGGTCAACCGGTTGCCATCGATGACAAAACGTTCCTGCACCGCATCCACGGCCGGAAAACTCTCTTCGAACCGGGAAAGCTCGTCCCAGTGTATGGTCGCCCGGTGCTCATCCAGCAAACCGGCGCGGGCCAGCAGCCAGCTTCCGGTATCCAATCCGGCCACTTGCCGGTGTTTTTTGGCTGTAGCCAGCACGGTGCGTGTGGTCGATCGTGTGTCCAGCTTGCGATATCCGTAAGACGGCATGACGACCAGAACGTCGCCTTGCTGATCAGAGATTGCACCATTCGGTGTAACGACAAGACCGCTGGAACTTTGAACGGGGTCTCCGTCAATGGAACAGAAACACCACGAATACAAAACCTGCCTCGACAGGTTGTTCGCAGCCCTGAGCGGTTCGACCATGTTTGCAAGGCAATGGTTCGAAAACCCGTTGAAGAGCAGAATGTTGTATTGTCGTGTTAAAATTTTCGAATTCGGCATGATCTTATATCAATTCTGCATGTCGTGACCATGAGTGATGGCGTTTGGTTGGTCAACCACCGATCCAGGGAACACGCGCCATGCAGTTTGGTCTGACAGAAGAACAGGAAATGATCGTCTCGACGGTCCGCAGCTTTGTTGAAAACGAAATCTACCCGCATGAAGACGCGGTCGAGCGCTCGGGAACCGTACCTCCCGAGCTGGGCGAGCAGATTAAGCAGAAATGTATCGATCTGGGCTTTTATGCCTGCAACTTTCCCGAAGAAGTCGGTGGTGCGGGCCTGTCTCATCTAGATTTCACCTTGGTTGAGCGCGAGCTTGGCCGTGGGTCAATGGCACTGACGCATTTCTTTGGTCGCCCGCAGAACATCCTGATGGCCTGCAACGACGACCAGCGTGAACGTTATCTTCTGCCTGCCGTACGTGGCGACAGGATGGACGCCCTGGCGATGACCGAACCGGATGCGGGTTCGGATGTGCGTGGTATGAAATGCCAGGCGGTGCGCGATGGCGGCGATTGGGTTGTCAATGGATCGAAACATTTCATCTCGGGCGCGGAACACGCGGATTTCTTCATCGTCTTCATCGCGACCGGCGTGGACGAAACCCCCAAAGGCCCGAAAAAACGCATCACCACTTTTTTAGTGGATCGCGGCACTCCGGGGTTTGAAGTGCGCGAGGGCTATAACTCGGTCAGCCACAAGGGCTACAAGAACTACATCCTGTATTTCGACAACTGCCGATTGCCCGACGCACAGGTCCTGGGCGAGGTTGATGGCGGTTTTGCCGTGATGAACGAATGGCTTTACGCAACCCGTCTGACGGTCGCGGCGTTCTCGGTCGGTCGCGCACGGCGCTGCTTTGACTATGCGCTGAACTATGCGGCCGAGCGTAAGCAGTTCGGCCAGCCCATCGGCAAGTTTCAGGGCGTCGGCTTCCAGATCGCCGACATGATCACCGAGATCGACGCCGCCGATTGGCTGACACTCGCCGCCGCGTGGCGTCTGGATCAAAACCTGCCATCGAACCGCGAGATTGCCTCGGCCAAGCTCTATGCCTCGGAAACGCTGGCGCGGGTTACGGATACCACACTGCAAATCTTCGGCGGGATGGGCTTGATGGACGATTTCCCGATCGAACGGTTCTGGCGCGATGCCCGGGTCGAGCGCATCTGGGACGGCACCAGCGAAATTCAGCGCCACATCATCAGCCGCGATCTTCTACGCCCCTTGGGCGCCTGACCATGAACAAAGACCTGACCCGGCTCCTGCGCCCGAAAACCATCGCCGTCATCGGCGGCGGCGCGTGGTGTCAGCAGGTTATTCTGCAATCCGAACGCATGGGCTATGCCGGTCCAATCTGGCCGGTGCATCCCAAAGCGTCGGAAATTGCGGGCCACAGGGTTTTTGGCCACATCGAGGACCTGCCCGAAGCCCCGGATGCGGTTTTCATCGGTATCAACCGCCACGCCACCATCGAGGCCGTTCGTGTACTGTCCAGTATGGGTGCGGGCGGGGCGGTGTGCTTTGCCTCGGGCTTTTCCGAGGCCGTTGCCGAAGATGACACCGGCGGGGACTTGCAGGATCAACTGGTCGGTGCAGCCGGTGACATGCCCATTCTTGGCCCGAACTGCTATGGCTTCATCAACGCGCTGGACGGTGCCCTGTTGTGGCCGGACCAGCACGGGGCGACCCCGGTTGACAAGGGCGTAGCGATCCTGACGCAAAGTTCAAACATCTCGATCAATCTGACCATGCAGAAACGCGGGTTGCCGATTGCCTATATGATGGCCTGTGGAAACATGGCCCAGACCAGCCAGGCCGAAACTGCCTCGGCCTTGATCGACGATCCGCGCGTAACCGCCGTGGGATTGCATATCGAAGGGTTCAAGGACGTCCGGGAATGGGAGGCGTTGGCCGCCAAGGCCTATTCGAAGGGCATCCCGCTGGTCGCCCTCAAAGTGGGCGCATCGGAACAGGCGCAGGCGGCCACCATTTCGCATACCGCGTCTCTTGCGGGCAGCGATGCGGGCGCACAGGCCCTTCTGGACCGGCTCGGAATCCCGCGTTTGTCCGCGTTGCCCGACTTTCTTGAAACGCTGAAACTGTTGCACTGCTATGGACCGCTGCCGGGTGGCTGCATCGCTTCGATCAGTTGTTCAGGGGGTGAGGCCAGCCTGATCGCAGATATGGCCGTCGGTACGGGCCTGCGTTTCCCGAAGTTGAGCGATGACAAAAGGGCCCGTCTGCGTGACGCTCTCGGCCCCATGGTCGCTCTGAATAACCCGCTGGATTATCACACCTATATCTGGCGTGACGAAGAGGCGATGGCACAGGCATGGTCGGGTATGACGGGTGAAGACATCGACCTGACGTTCTCGATCGTTGACTATCCGACGACGGATCCGACTGACTGGAGTTGCGCGACCCGAGCTGCGTTGAGAGTGCGCGCTGAAACCGGTGCTCGGTTTGCAATCGTCGCGACGTTGCCCGAAAATCTGCCTGAAGACGTCGCACAGGACCTGATGGCCGGTGGTGTAATTCCGTTCATGGGTCTGCGCGAGGCACTGGCGGCAACCCGGGCGGCGGGTCAGGTCTCGGCCCCTGCCACGCATCCCGTCTGGTTGCCGGGAACGGCTGAGGCGACCCAAACCCTGACCGAAGGTGAGTCGAAGCAGGCGCTGGCTGAATGCGGCCTGCATATCCCCCGAACCTGCACGGTTTCCGGGCCAGCGGCAGCCCTCGCAGCAGCGCAGGACATGGAAGCCCCCTTTGCCGTGAAAGGTGTTGGGCTTGCGCATAAATCCGAACACGCCGCTGTTCGGCTGGGCATTCAAACCAAAGACGTGGCCAGTGTGGCCGCTGACATCGGCACCGAAGATATCCTGATCGAAGAGATGATCACCGGAACCGTCGCCGAACTTCTGGTCGGTATCGTCCGTGACCCCGCGCATGGGTTTGTCCTGACATTGGGGGCGGGGGGGGTACTGACCGAAGTCTTGCGCGACACGGTGTCAATGCTGGTACCCAGCGCGTCCGAAGACATCCGCGCCGCGCTCGGCAAATTGAAAATCGTCCCCTTGCTGGCGGGCTATCGCGGCCAACGGGCTGCTGATATGGATGCAATCATTGCCGCAGTCGAGGCTGTTCAGGCCTATGTCATGCAAAACGCCGACACGCTTGGCGAGGTCGAGATTAACCCGCTCCTGTGCACGCCGGACAAGGCCGTTGCCGTGGATGCTCTGATAAGAAAGGCCTGAGATATGGACCCGATCAAAACCCGCCGCGACGGAACGATCCTTGAGGTGACACTGGACCGGCCCAAGGCCAATGCCATCGATCTTGTCACCAGCCGCAGAATGGGTGAGGTGTTCGCCGAGTTTCGCGACGATCCGGAGCTGCGCGTGGCCATTCTGACGGGCGGAGGAGAGAAATTCTTTTGTCCGGGCTGGGACCTGAAAGCAGCGGCCGACGGTGATGCCGTGGACGGGGACTACGGCGTCGGAGGGTTCGGCGGCTTGCAAGAGCTGCGCGACCTGAACAAACCCGTGATCGCGGCCGTCAACGGCATCGCCTGTGGCGGCGGGCTGGAGCTGGCCCTGTCAGCGGACGTGATCCTTGCCGCAGATCATGCCACATTCGCCCTGCCGGAAATCCGCTCGGGGACTGTCGCGGATGCGGCCAGCGTCAAACTGCCCAAGCGTATCCCTTATCACATCGCGATGGAGCTTCTGCTTACCGGCCGGTGGTTCGACGCCGAAGAAGCCAATCGCTGGGGTCTGGTGAACGAGATCATCGCGGCAGATCAACTGATGGACCGCGCCTGGGAGCTGGCCCGGCTGTTGGCCTCGGGGCCACCTCTGGTTTACGCCGCGATCAAGGAAATCGTACGTGATGCCGAAGATGCCAAGTTTCAGGATGCCATGAACCGCATAACCAAGCGTCAGCTAAGTACTGTGGACGTTCTCTATGCCAGTGAAGATCAGCTGGAAGGCGCGCGCGCTTTCGCCGAAAAAAGGGATCCGGTCTGGAAAGGGAAGTGAACTCTGATCGCAGAACGTGAATTTGCCATTTACTGATCCGCACCACACGTGCACAGTTAGGCATGCCGTATTTCGAACGAAAACCATATGTTAGTGCATCTCGTGCGGTCAGCCCGATTGCGCCGCAGCCCGACAATCAACCGATTTCCGATATAGCACGCCGTGTGCTTAACAGGGAACGGGGCCCGCAGCAGCATCTGGACGGTCCCTTCATGTGCCGCAAAACCTGCCATCCCGGCAGTACCGCCACCATTCTGCTGTCCTTTGAGGCACCGGAAGGCGCGGCCCCTGTTCAGATGCAGTTCGAACCAGGCGATCTGACCAATCCGAACGGCGACATTCTGCCGGCGAACCGCATCAGTGTGATCCCGCCACAAATCCTGCTTGACCCTGGGGAAGCAACGGATGTTGCTGTTGCCGTCACTATACCCGATCTCACCGAACCCGGTGAATATCATGGCCGGATCGCCTGTACAGGAACGGACCAGACCTCGCTTGTGGTGATTTTCGAGGTGGCGGGCGCTCAGACCTGACGGGTCACGAGATAGTCCATGAACTGTCCAAGAAACGCGCGCGGCCCGTCTTTGGTCCCCGCGAATACCTGCGCGAACTCACTCCGGGCTGAAGCCAGCAGGTCATTCGCCGCGTCCTGTGCATAGCGGATACTGCCATAGTGGTGCATGCGTTCCAGCACCCAGGTGACATCTTGCGTCGACCGGGTATCGCGCGGGTTTGACAACATCTCGGCCAACCGTGCCTGTTCAGGTTCATCCGCCTTCAGTCCAAGCTGGCCCAGCATCAGCGTGCGTTTGCCTTCATAGATGTCGCCGCCAATTTCCTTGCCGTAACTGTCCTGAGAGCCGACGAGATTCAAAACGTCATCCTGAATCTGAAACGCTGCACCCAGGAAAAAGCCAAAGGCATTGAAATCATCCAGTTTAAGCGCGCCGGACTCGACATCATGTGGCCGCGCAATCAGGGCCCCGATGCGCATCGGGTGAATGAAACTGTACCAGCAGGTCTTTTTCAGACACATCCTCAGATAGTCGGATGCATCGACATTCAGTCGATTGTCTCGTATCCAGCCAAGCTCCAACGCCTGGCCTTCGATGGATTGCTGCAACAGATGGTCGAACTCATCAACCACGCGCATACCGGTTTCCGGGCCCAACGGTCCCAGGTTCTGACGCAGCAGGCGAAGGGCCAGAGATTGCATCCCGTCTCCGGTATTGATCGCCAGTGGAACCCCAAGCCGCTTGTGCATACATTCGCGCCCGCGCCGGAAATCGCTTTGATCTTCGATGTCGTCATGGATCAGAAAGGCATTGTGCAGCAACTCAAGAACTGCGGCCGAGACCCTCGCATTCTCGCTGTTTCCACCGAAGGCTTCGCATGTAGCCAGTAACAGCGCAGGCCTCAGACCCTTGCCCGAGGTTTCGATATAATCGCGCATCGGACCATACAGATAGGCCTGAGGCTCACCCGTCGGCAACAAGCCCAACAGCGTTTCGCGCGCCTGATCCCCGTATGAGGTCAGCGTTTCAAGAAAATCCTGTTTCGCCGCAGGATCCAAATGCGCGGTTCCGGATTTCACAGGCTCAGCCCTTCTGGGTGATGATCACGCGACTTTTGTTTTCCGGCGTGCCGGATCGTTCCGGATCGGCGCCAAAAGCAGAGAGCGGTGCATCCGAAATTGGTATCGCCCTGGACAAGGCATCTGATTGACCGCTGTCCCGACCCAGATCATACGCGACATCTTCGGCAAGCTCATCCCCCGGGATTGGAAGATCCGTGGTGGGTTCGTAATTCGCGATGAGGTCGTACAGCTCTTTCGGGGGGCAGATCATTCTAAGCGCTTCGGCAATGGCTGGGTCCTCGGTGACGCCGCCGGGTTTTGAATATTCCGTTGCCGGTTCTCCTATGGCGGCAAGGGGGCCATCACCGCCACGATCAACTCCTGCCGTGTCCTGACCCATTTTCAGCGCGGCTTCGACCGCAACCGCGAACCGGTTGTCCCACGGAAGGCCAGCCTGATACCGGGCGTAATCATAGGCACGCAGCGGTTTGAGGATATCGGGCTCGTGCAGATCCCAGATCTGGCAGGGTTGTGCATCCGATCCACTGCGCTGAAGGATGGCGTTGACGGCACGGCGCGCGGCCTCGTTCGCCCCTTCCATCGTGGCAAGGTCGGTGAAAGTGCGGACATAGTCCGATGCCAGGAAGAAATTCGGGATGAGCGTGGCCGCATCCGGGCGCAAGCGCCAGCTGTTGATACGGTTGACCAGCAAGGGTTCGACATTGCTTTGACGCTTGGGGTCGTTCGGGTCTTGAACGATATCGGGATCGAGGAACCAGTAATGCATATCCTCGTCCCGCAAAACGGTTTGGCCATCCACGTTGATGCCGCGCTTGACCTGTTCCCAAACCTCGCTTGCAATCTCTTCCCGGCTGCAATTACGCGCTGTCTTCCCGTTCAGACCGGGTTTGTCCCATTCGGAAATGTCGATCGACAGCAGGCCTTTGGTCTTTCCTTCAGCCCAGTTGTCGAAATCAATCTGGTGCCAGAACTGTTTTTGCGACACAGCGGTCAAAGCCCATGGGCTGTCAATGAAGATGACGTGGCCGTGGGTCAGTTCAACTTCCTTGGTCAGATAGAACTGAATGCCGTTCATCCACTGTACGTCCTCGGCCAGCAGAGACAACTTGGCGAGGGCCGGGTCGAGCGCCATCATTTCCGGGGTCACAAGTGGAGCAATGCGTTCAATCGGCATCGCGCTGATAAACCAGTCCCCGGTGACTTGTTTTTCTTCTCCGTCCTGTTCGACTGTCGCGCCGATAATCCGCCCGTTCCGGCACTCGATGCCCGTAACTTTGGAGTCAAACTTGTAAACGACCCCCTTGCTTTTCAGGTAATCCAGCCACGGTTGAATCCAGACGAGATTGGTGGGCCCGTTCAGCAGCCTGTTGCAGTGTGGCTCGGGCGTGGCAATGCCCAGCTGAAGCTGAATCGCAATGTCCCCCACTGTCTTCGTGCTGGCTGTCGTGGCCTTGGCGGCCACCAATGAACGGGTCAGGCCGATGGCAAGGAACTTTTGATAGGCTTCCGAACGGTCTTGCGCGCCGATGAAATCCCACCAGCCGATCCGTTCATATTCGTCGAACCGGCGTTCCTTGCAGGAGCTCGCGATCCGCCACATGCAGGCGACAAAATGCTCGACATCCTCATACGCAATCTGGTCCCTCGGCGAGAGCGCGAAGGCAATCGTCTTGAAGGCATCCGAGACATCCTTGAGAGTGCGGGGAAACCGTTCCGGGACAATGATGCCGGGTTTATCGAACTGGCTGACCAGAACCTGAGTGGTGGGGACCAGATTGTCAAAGCATGTCCCCTTGTCGTAATACGGCGTACGGGCCATCGTGTCCGTGATATGCCGATAAAAGTTCGGAAAGAACCGAAATCCATGTTCGCCGGGCAGCCAGGGGCGTTTCACGCCGGGCGGATAACTGGCCCCATCCATCTCAGCCCATCTTTCAAGCGCCTTGATGTGATTTGCTTTCGAACCATGGTCCCCTTCACCCTTCATCACTGGGATGCTGCGGGCCTTGCCACCCGGGATCAACTGGCGTTCGTGGACTTCTACCTCGAACCCGCGTTCAATCAGTTCGTGCGCGGCGCTCATTCCGGCCACGCCGCCTCCAAGAATGACAACCTTTTCAGGCATCGGAAGTTCCTTTCGCGGAATAAACGTCAAAGCGCAGGGTAATGTCTGACAGGCTGGCTTCGCCAATGCCAAAACCCTGCAACCGATTCATCCAGCTGTAATGCGGGTTTGAGGTCAGGTAACGCGGAGCAAGCCGTACCGGGGCCGAAGCGGGCAGATTGCCCTTGGCCAAGGCCGCATAACCGTCCGGGCCAAAGTCACACACTCCCGTATCTTCGAACAGGATCGGAGCATTCCCCGTGGACGGTTTGATAAGCGCCTTTGCATGAAGCAGTCCCACACCATCGGAACGCACGCGCATCCAATCTCCGCCAATCGGTTCGATCGTTCCTTTCAAATGCGGGCCTTCGACGGTACCCCCCTCTTTGATCGCGAAGTGTAGCCAGATTCCGTCCGGTGTTTCGCCCGAAGGGGAAAAATTGCTGGTGAACGGCACGACGAATTTGGCGACATGTTCCAGAACGGGTGACTGTGCCGAAGGTTTCGCGGGTGTTGGTGGGGCTGCTGCTTCAGGCGCTTCTTCGGGTCCAGGGTCGTACTCGCGACCACCCGAGGTCAGCACCGGACGCCAGGACAAGGATTTTTCCTGTATCACCGACGGCAAAATGGCTGTGAATTGTTGAAACCCGGTTTGCGGGTCTCGTAACACGGGCCACCCGCGAATGGCGCGTTCGGGGCCTCCGTTTTCCGAACAGATCAGACGTACCGTGTCATGCGACGACACTGCGGGACCTGCTTCCACCAGTACCCTATTGAGACCGTCTGCGTTGATCGCCTCGGACCAACGCAGCGTGACGCCCCGATCTGTAAACTCGCGCACGACCCGATCTCCGGTTAGCACGTGATGGTGCAGATGGCCTCAGCTTCCTTGATCCTGAGATGGAATTTCTGCTGCACGCGGAAGATATGCTCTCCTTCGGCAGAGGTTTGCAGATACTTCACGGCGATATCCGAGGGCACGACGATTTCAACCGGTGCACCCAGCAGGGACACAAGCACTGCCTTATTCGGGGGCAGGGTGCTGGAACGCAGCAACGGCCCGTCCAGGAACGGGAGGATGCTGTCACGAGGCAGTACCATCGAGTTCGGCAGCGGAGTGGTAGCTGCCCGAAACAGTCCATTGCCCATCACACAGGCATAGGGGCCCAGATAGCCATGCGTTTCCAGCGTGCTGATGCCCGCGACGACGGCCTCGAAAACATCGGTTCCGGTATAGCCCTTTTTGGTCGCGGTATTGGTTTTGCTTTCGCCTGCTTCAAGCAATCCCGGATATTTGCCACCGCCGCTGATCGTATAGATCTGCGGCAGTGAGGTGCCAGCGCCGCCAGCGTGTTTGGGGGCTTGTCCGGTACCGGGTTGACCGTTGAAAATGATGTCGTCCTCTACCCGGGCCACAACAGCGGCCGCTCGGCGGAACATGATCTGAGCTGCGGCCAGTTCCGGATCAGCCACCTGTGCACCTTTCAGGTACACGTTCACCGATACGGTTGTAAGGCGCAAGGTGTCATAATCGTTCACGTCAAGACGTTCTTTGGATGCACCAGATGAGTTGTCGACCAGACTGAGCTTGTTCAGCGGAACAGATTGCGTGTCTGCGGGCAGCGGTCCGTATAGGGGTAGGAAACTGGCTGCCACCCGGGCGCGCAGTGCCTCGTCATGGACGGCCTTGTTCACGGCGCTCCACTGATCTTCATTCCAATCCAATGCATCGGTCATTTCAAATCCCTCTCGCTGCTGCTGCCCAATTTGGCGGGGCAGTCAATATTGTTCTCATTTTGTTTCGCTCAATCTGTCCAGCTGATTGCGCGCCCGCTGCTCCTGAACGACACCGCGGCAATCTTGGGCAAGCGAAAGCGCTTGTTTCGCCTCGCCAATTGCAGCGTCCAAATCCCCCTTTGCGGCAAAAGCCTTTGCTCGCACACGGTGATATTCAGGTTTGTTCAGAATCTCCCCACGTTCCCAACCGGGAATGCAAACGGTTTCGAGCCGGTCCAAAGCCTGATCAATATCTCCGTGATCTATCATTAACTCAGACAGAACAATCTGATTCTGAGGAAAAGTAAAGTTTCCACCAGATTTGGAGATCAGGTTCATGCATGCCTCGATGCGTTCCGGAACACCTGCGATATCGCCTTTCCCGGCTTGCGCGAGACCCATGTAGATGTCCTGCATCGCGTGAAGGTAAAGAAACCCTTCCTCATCCGCGACTTTTCTGGCTTCCTTCATCGTCACATCAAGCCGGTCCCATTCACCCGCATAGGGCAGGAACATGCTGCAGGCGCCCATGACGTAGACAAGGTTGGGTGCATGATTCAGCGCCCTGCTGACCTCGATGGCTTCCAGACGCGCGGCTTCGGCCTTTTCGAATTTCCCCTGCTGCCACAGCAGGCATCCCTGAATGGCCAGCAAAGAGGCGGTCGTGGAAGACTGGGTCATGGGCATCATGGCCATATCCAGCTCGGGTGTGATCAGGGCGAATGCGCGCTCAAGCTGTTGTTCGCATTCAGCAAATTCCCCACGGAAGTAATGAGTAAAGCTCAGGGCCCGCGCCGCAAGAACGTTGGCGACGGGGTCAGCGGACATGCCTGCCATCATATCCAGTGCTTGTCCCATTTCCATCGCTCGGTTCATCTGACCGCCAACAAAGAAGTTGGTCCAGCGGCAGAAGGTAGCGGCGAACAGGGTTTCACCGTCGCCCAAAGACTGGGCCAGTTCCATTGCCCGAGCAGCAGTTTCTCCGACCTGGTCGGCCGACCACCCGTAGATCGCCATATAGGCGGGCAGAATATTCATCTGAACCCGAAGCTCGAATCCATCGCGATCTGCGTTGGCCGCCATGGTTCCGATGTTGCGAAGGGCGGCCCGGAAAGCGGAAATCGCAGGCAGGTTCGCCAGCCGGGACAATGCCAGTTCACCTGCAGTGACCCAATTCGCAACGGCTTCATCCTTCAATCCGCCAAGATCGCAATGATGCGCGACGGTATCGGGGGCCGGATTGCCGAATGCTTGGTGACCGTCCAGCAAGGCCCGGGCAATTTTCAGATGCACCTTCTGCCGGTCTTCCCGCAGCAACGAATTATAGGCCGTATCCTGAACCAGCGCGTGGTTGAACGTGTATGTGGCCGACCCTGAAGCGCTGGTAATCAGCACGACGCCAGCCGCCATAAGCTGCATGAGGGCGCTTTCTACATCCATATCTGCATGCGCGACCGCGTGTATCGTCTGAGCGGTGAAACTGCGTCCGATAACCGATCCGAGCTGGGCGACCGGCTTGGCATTTTCCATCCGGTCAAGACGCGACATCAGCGAGTCCTGAAGGGTGGCCGGGACGCTCAGCGCATCCAGAACCTCGGCATTGATCGGGGCGTCCTGGGGAAGCTGGTCCAAAACCGCCTTTGTCATTTCTTCGATGTACAGCGGCACGCCATCCGCCTTCTCGATAATCTGCCTGATCAGGATGACAGGCAAACTGTATGGCTCAGCCACGCGTCGAACCAGTTCGGATGCTTCGGTGTTGCCAAGCGGAGACAGATTAATGCGTGCGGCTCGGCTCTCGAAATGTTCCGGAGGTTCGTATTCAGGTCGATGGGACAGAACCACCAGTACCGGAAAGTTGCTCAAAGCTGACGCAAGCGCATCCAGGACGTCCAATGTGGTAGCATCGGCCCAGTGAACGTCTTCAACCACCAACAACAAAGTACCGCGCCTGTCGCACAGGCTGCCCAGACTGCGCAGCATCACGTCAAGTGACTTGCGCGCTTTCTTCAACGGGTCCGACTCTGTCGGGGCGCCGGTCTCCACACCCGCCAGATCAAGAAGAACGGGCAAATCGGCTTCACTCAGACGAGAGGCCGTTTGCACGAAGTCGGAAATCGAAGACCTGATGCTGTCATTTGATTTATCACCTGAAACGCGCCTCAACTCTCCTACAATAGGATGCAGCGGAAGACTGGTCAGGTGAGGGATGCACTGCAACGTAAAGGGCTTGACCCCGATCGTTTCAGACAGCGATTTGATCAGCCTTGATTTGCCGATACCTGCCGCACCCCCGACAAGCGCCAGCCTGCCTGAGCCTTCCTGTGCCTCGCTCCAAAGTTGGGTCAGAGTCGAAAGATCGTCCTGCCGGGCCACAAGATCGACCGCAGATTGACCCACCCGCGCGTCGAACCGGCTGGAGGAAATGATTTCCGACACCACGCGGTACACGTTGCGCTGATTGTCAAAGCCTTTCAGCTCATGGCTGCCACGCGGTTCGAATTCAAAGGCACCTTGGGTCAGCCGCCAGGTCTCGGAAGAAATGATCACTTCACCCGGTTCGGCCAACCCCTGAAGACGGGACGCAAGATTCGCCGTTTCACCCACCAGAAAGTCCTGAGATCCCAGGCTTTTCGAGGAAACGACGCCCACAACAACCATACCGGTTGCAATACCCGCCCGCAGGTCGAGCTTTTCTCCAAACTCGTTTTCAAGATTCTGAACGGCTTCAATGGTTTCCAATACCGCCCGCACAGCACGCTCGGCGTCATCTTCCATGGCCTTCGGGTATCCGAAATACACCATGATGCCGTCGCCTTGCCGATAGGCCAGGTGGCAGCCGTGTTGTTTCAAGGTGCCGATCGCCGTATCCAGATACAGGTTCATGATCTGCATCAGGTCTTCCGGGTCATATCGCTGAGCCAGCCGTGTCGACCCCACAAGATCGCAGAAAACCAAAGTGAGATGCCGGCGCTCGGCATTCGACTGAACTTCGGGCCGCGTCGAAGCTTCCTGTGATTTCAGCCTGGCCTGCGCCTTCCGAAACCGCTTCCTTTCACCAACCGTCAACCCGAGATCACGCAGTTCCGGATCAGTCAACTCGTCCAGAATGTCGTCATCCACGCCCTCTCTCTGAAACAGAGTGGCATAGTCGTTCAGATCTGCCAGATAAAGGACTTTTGAAATGCGTGGTGATGCCTCAAGGACTCGCGTCATTGTCTTGCGACTCCGTCCATATCTATCCCCCTGATTTTCCCCTTAATACATAATGTATATGTATAATCCAAAAGTAGAGAGGATTTTGTGCTGAATCCATGTTTGGCGTAGGCCGCACAGTTAACTTGTTATATTGATTGACCGAAATACGTCAGAATTATCACACCGTCACGTGTTTTTCCTGCCAAATCATCGGGTTCCAGCTTCCAATTGATTATACCCGCAAGGGTTCGGAACGACCGGACTATCAAGATTGTCGTCATATGCCTGACGTGACGTCAAGGTTGCCGTATTTGCGCAAGCGCTGTTGCCGACATTAAATATCTGGCAGAACCGCCTCGTTTCGCAGTGTTTTCCGCCTCATTCCAACGAAAAATCGGACACTCACGATTGCATGTCATTAAACCCAAATGGCGTTGCGTTCGTGTCTGCTCATCAAAACGCCCTGCATCAGGTTCGCATCACATCCAGCGCGTTCAGGTCAAGGACACAGCCACCCGACATGCGCCTTTCCAAGCGGCTGCTTAATGGTTTGCAGGAAGGTATTCCGAAGCCGTGCAAAAGGAAGCTGCGAACCCGGAACCAATCCACTTCGCAAGAAAAAATCCACGTCCCGTCGTCACCCTGAATTGAACTCAGACCGACCTTTGCCGGCATTAAAGCGTCGGCGGATGCGATCCAAAGTTAGGAGACAGGCAAAGTCACAACCGGTTTCCAAGTTTGATGTGCCAGCGGGCAACCTTCTATTCTTGCGCCACGGCTCTCGCATGGGCCGCAAAGGACGGAGCCAGCATCAGGGCCTTGCACCGTTCGAACCGGTTGGTGGCATAGGCCCAGAAATCTTCGGCCGGGTTTTCATCCGCGTGCTGGATCAATCCCCACAGCGTCCACAGCAGATCGCACATGGCTTTGTAGATCACCATACGCCCGATCTGCGCATCGCTGGGCGGGTTTCCGAAATAGGCCGTCAACATCTCGAGTTCCTGCTCGTCGCTCAATCCGGCCTCGACGGACAGATCACCCAGATCCCATAGGGCGTCGTTCATGCCTGAATACTCATAATCGACGATCCACATGCGCTGGCCGTCATCCAGAAAGTTTTCGCACAGCGGGTCGCAATGACTGGGGACCAATGTCCCGGGTTTGTCACGCAGCAACGCGCGGATCGGAGCCGCTTCAGCCACGACGTCCGCGTAACCTTCTGGCAGGGTGGCGTTTTTGTCCGCAAGCACCTTCATGTATTCGCTGATCATCGAAAACAGCTCAAACCGAAACTTGAACGGCTCAGGGGCGCCATGAAGCTGCTTCAGGGCCTTTCCCGCGCGGGCAGCAGACCCCGGGCGCGTCGCAAAAATCTCGGGTGTCATCGTGACGATGTCGGTCACGCAATCACTGATCATCACGCCAGATGACGCGTCTGCCCACAGAACTTCGGGGCCGACCCCGGCTTTTGCCGCCACCCGTGCGTTGTGGATTTCGACCGCGCGGTCGATATAGGCTTCGGTGCCTTCACCGGGGATACGCACAACCACCGTCCTTGGCCCGCCTTCGACGCGATAGACCAGATTGGTCAACCCACCCAGCCGCTGGGTGTGAATGTCCGCCTCAACAAGGGTTTCGAACCCCGCCACGTTGCGAAGGACCTGAATAATCTCATTTTTTGGTTCATTCTGCATCGCTCATTCCCTCAGGCTTTCAACCGGCCGTTTGCTGGATCATAAAGCGGCCCGTCCACGCGGCGGATAGCGTGGCGTTCCCCGAACACCTCCACTTCGAAATCTGACCCACCAGCCAGTCCCGCAGGCAGATAACCGTAGAGGATGGTCTTGCCGACGGTAAACCCATATCCACCGCTGCATGCCAGCGAGACTGTCTTGCCGGACTGCAGTATGGTTTCCCCTCCGGTGACCGGCAGCCGTTCTTCAGTGATGAATGTACAGAGCTGCCGGTCAGGACCGTTCACTTTCTGCGTCTCCAACGCCGACCGTCCGATGAAGTCCTCTTTGGACTTCAAATGTACCCGCGAGCCAAGGCCTGCTTCGATTGGTGAATAGTCTGGGGTGATGTCAGCGCTCCAGTAAAGATAGCCTTTTTCCAGCCGCGAGGACTCGATCGTGCGGTAGCCGATGTCGCGGATGCCATGGTTCTGACCGGCATACCACAATAGGTCGTAGACATGCAGGGCGAACTCGGTTGGAATATGCAGCTCCCATCCCAGCTCTCCCACATAGCCTATACGGATCGCGCGGACCTTTGCCGTTCCCAGAGTGATCTCTCGGGCCGTTGCAAAGGGAAACGCAAGGTTCGAGACGTCTTCTTCCGCAACGGTCTGCATCACATCCCGCGCTTTGGGGCCGCAGATGTTGATGACGGCGCGTGCCGATGTCATTTCGATCAGCTGCGCGCACCCGTCGCGGGGCAGGTGACGTCGGATCCAGTCCGCGTCATGCACGCCGAATCCGGACCCGGTCACGATATAAAAGTGTTCCCGCCCCAATCGGGTGACGGTGATATCGGCTTCAACGCCGCCGCGATCATTGCACAATTGGGTGTAGATCACCGTGCCATCCGGCTTGTCCATGTTTGAAACGGCGAGGTTTTGAAGGGCTTCCAGCGCGCCAGGACCGATCAGTTCGAACTTTGAGAAACTGGTTTGATCGATCAGAACTACACCGTCGCGCGCGGCCTTGTGTTCCTGCTCGGCATAGGCTTTCCAACCCGGCGACAGGAAATCCAACTGATCCACCGGCTCTACACCGACAGGAGCGAACCAGAGCGGCCGCTCCCATCCATTCTTTGACCCGAACACCGCCCCATGTTGCTTCAGCCGCTCATGCAGTGGCGACAGGCGCAGGTTTCTGGCCGTTTCCGCCTCCTGTCCCGGATATCGCATCTTGTAATGATGCGCGTAATGTTCGACCGCGCGGGGATACATGAAGGCGCGCGTGGCGTGATGCGGACTGAACCGGCGAACGTCCAGAGGCCACAGATCAAGGCTCGGGCGGCCTTCAACAATCCACTCCGCGATCATCTCTCCCGCGCCACCACCTGCCGCGATGCCGTACAGAAATCCGGTCGCCAGCATCAGGTTTCCCAGCTCGGGCGCCCATCCCATGACAAAATCGCCATCTGCGGAATAAGGGATGGGGCCGTTGATGACCTGCCGGATTCCAACGGTGTTGACGACCGGCGTAACCCGACCTGCCAGTTCGGCAAGGGGCGCAAACCGCTCCAGGTTGTCGGGCAACAACTGCCGGACAAACGCGCCCGGAATGCCCCTGTCGCCGAACGGCAGTGTGTTGTCCTCATACCCGCCGATCACTAGTCGTCCGCCCGCGTCAGGCTTGTAATACACCAGCCGCTCGGGATCCCGCAGGGTTGGCAGGCGTTTTACAAGATCGGGGTCGGGCAGGGGTTCCGTTACGATGTATTGATGCTCGACGGCGCAGGTCGGGACAACGACCCCGAGTTTCGCGGCCAGCTCGCGGCTCCACATTCCGGCGGCCAGAACGACGGTTTCCGCTTCATAGTCCCCTTCTGATGTCATCACTTTGGCGATGCGATTGTTGTGGAATTCAAAATCGGTAACCTGCACGGATTGGCGGATCTGGGCACCGTGCATCCGGGCACCGGACGCGATTGCCTGACATAAGCCTGCGGGATCGACATGACCGTCCGAGGCGATAAAGGCCGCGCCTTCCAATCCCTTCGCGTCGATATAGGGAAACAGCGTTTTGGCCTCAGCCGCCGAGATTATCTCCATCTCCAGATCAAAGCTGCGGGCCATTGTCGCTAGACGCTTGGCTTCCAGAAGCCGCTCTTTGGTTGCCGCCAGGCGCAGGCTTCCAACCTTCTTCCAGTCGAACTCCATCCCGGTTTCTTCGGCCAGACGATCATACAGCGCCACGGACCGTTTCAGCATCCGCGTCGTGTTGCGTGATGACCTCAACTGCCCGACAAGCCCTGCCGCATGCCAGGTGGCCCCCTCGGTCAGGGACGCCCTTTCCAGAAGAACAACATCTGTCTCACCGGACCGTGCGAGATGATACGCGATTGAGCATCCGATGATGCCCCCGCCAATGATGAGATGTCTGACCGAATGCGTTGTCATGCGCCAACTCACTTCAATTGATATGCTCTCATCAAAAATCCAAAAACAACATAAATCAACAAAATAGTTTGAATATTGTTGAGATAAGTCACTTGAACAGCGTCAAACTTACAAGTAACCTGATGAAATCAACAAATAACGCGGCGCTTTATGTCGAAATACGAGCAAGAGATTCTCAGCACGGTAAACCTGCATGGACGAATTTCGGTCATGGAACTGGCGCGCATTCTCCAGGTGTCGGACCAGACCGTAAGGCGAATCGTGAAGCCGATGGTCGCCAAAGGCAGCCTGTCCAAGGTGCATGGTGCATTGGTCAGCACTCAAAATGTGCTGGATCCACCGTTTCTGGCCCGCATGACGAAGAACCGCGCCGCCAAAGTCGCGATAGCCGATGCCGTTGCAGGGCGGATACCGGACGGTTCGGCCATCGCCATCGACACGGGTTCGACCTCGGGCTTCATAGCTCAAGCACTTCGCGCGCGGAAAAACCTCACGGTGGTGACAAATTCGGCCTTCATCGCTGCCACGTTATCGATGGAAGAGGGCAACAGGGTCTTCATGGCGGGAACACAGTTGCGTAACCACGACGGGGCCGCCTTTGACCGCGCCGCATATGACGTCATTGCAGGATTCTCGGCCCGGACGGCCATATTGTCGGCATCGCTAGTGCATCCAAGCAAAGGCTTCATGGTCTATGACCAATGCGAGGCTGACATGGCCCGTGCGATGTCTGATATCGCTGACCAGACCTTCATGGCTGTTGATTCTACAAAATTCAACGAGGCCCAGACCAGCCCGGCATTACGCCTGCCTGGGCTGACCGAGAAGGACGTGCTTATCACCGATCGCAAATTGCCCGCATCCTTCCGCTCCTTACCCGGAGATGCGGAATTGGTGATAGCAGGCGTGAAAGCACAAGCAGACAGTCCTTGATTTTGTGACAATTCTGCCCCGGCTCGACGGGACAAGCCGGTTCCACCGAAATGGTGAAACCGGCTGTGTTTCAGGCCGTTGCGCCTTTGATGCGAATGGCAGTGCCCAGGCTTCCTGCACAGATTCCGACCACAATCGAGATGATCAGTTCCAGTGGCTCTACATGCGCAAACTGGAAGCCTGCAAAAACCAGCGTTTCAAGTACGCCAACTGCACCGCCCAATGTCGCGCCCAGCCACAACTTGCGGGTCATCATGCCGAAGGCCAGACCGAGTATGCCGGGCAAACCAAGGATGTTGCTGCCAATGGTTCCAAGTAACTCTAACATCTCTGCCCCCACATCAATTTGAGCTGTTGTTCAGGAAATCGCGGATGTCGTCACCCGCGGCAGTCGCGTGCTCCTGCACAACTTCACCGTCCAGTGCAGCAGTCACCTTCTCGTATGTTTCCAGGTAGTTGGGTGGCAGGTTGTGCGCGATGCCCTGGTGGCAATCGATACAGGTCATACCGCTGTCTATGGCGCGTTGGTGTTCCAACGCGGCGCGTGTTTCCTGAATGGTGAAGTCCATGTAGTCAAAGTTGTGACAGTTGCGGCACTCGCGGCTGTCAGACGCTTTCATCTTCTTCCACACGGCCGACGCCATCGCCAGACGGTGTTCCTCATATTTCTCGGGTGTGCTGATCGTGCCCGCCAGTTCATGATAGACGTCTTTCACGGCCATGATCTTGGCTTTGATCTTGTGGCTCCACACATCCGGAACATGGCAATCCGAGCAGATCGCACGTACACCGGAGTGGTTGTTGTAGTGGATCGTCTCCCGGTACTCGCCTAGGTTCGTTTCCATCGTGTGGCAGGACACACAGAACTCTTCGGTGTTAGTCAGTTCCAGCGTCCAGTGAAATCCACCCCAGAACAGGATACCGGCCAGAAAGCCGGCGAGGATCAGAAAGCCCGAGCTGAACATCACTGCCGGTGTCCAGATCGCGTTCCAGAGGCGACCAAGCAAGCCGCGTTTTTCAGGGGAGTCTGCCATGTCGGTGCTCCTTTCAGTCTTGCGTTGGATCAGTTGCTGGCGGAGGGCTGGAACACGTTGTCGACCAGTGGCGGTGCGTCTGCCTGTGGAACGTGGCACTGATTGCAGAAGTACCGGGTTCCGGCAATCTGATCCAGCTCGTTGCCATCGCGATCTAGATAGTGGGTCATCGACAGGGTCGGTGCGTTGCGCTCGCCCGCCTTGGTCCAGTCATGACAGGACAGACATTGGTTGGTGCGAATGTCGATCTGGTATTGTTCGACCGAATGCGGGATCAACGGCGGCTGCTGGCGATAATTGCGCTGCTGCCGCCCTTCGACGTTGCGGTGGATCTGATCCAGTGGCACCGGTTCGTCAATCTCGGCCCCGCGCAGGGATTCTACCTGTGCGGATTGCGCAAGGGCCCATCCGCTCAGCAACAATACGGGTAGAAGGGCAATTCCGCCTGTAACGATTGTTCTTTTCATCTTGGCACTCCCCTAGATAGGTCTGGCAGCGCGCGGCTCAGGCGCGGCAACTGGATCGGAAGGTTGAACGACATGGTCGTCGAACCGGTGAGTAAAGTTAAAGACGTCGACTGCGCAGACATCGATGCAGCGTCCGCAGTTTGTGCAGTCGGATGACAGGATCAGGGGCGAGCTTCCCGGCTTGCCTTTCAGCGCGGGCGAGATCACCTGATTTTCAGGACAGACCGCATAGCAATCCATACAGTCGTCGCAGGCCGTGCGATTGGCTGCACTGACCCTCAGCAGGTTTTTCGACCCGATCAGCCCGTAGAACGCGCCCACGGGGCATAGATGGCCGCACCAGCCATGGCGTGAGACGAAAACGTCAAAGACGAAGACGGCCGCGATCATGGCCCAGACAAAGCCCATGCCGAATACCAGCCCGCGATGCAGCATGGTGATCGGGTTGACCAACTCCCACGCGATCACGCCGTTCAGGCCCGAGACCAGCAGGACGGTTGCCAGAATCCACAACCGAGTGCCGCGCTTGGGTTGCCAGCCTTTCGGCAGGTCCAGTTTGCGGTGCACCCAGTTGGCCGCGTCCGTCACCGGGTTTATGGGGCAGACCCAGGAACAATAGGCACGCCCACCGATCAGGGCATAGATCACCAGAACGATCAGCCCACCGATCAGCGCAGTCATCGCGGGCCAATGGCCTGCGACGAAGCTTTGCAACAAGATGAACGGATCGGTCAACGGCAACACGCCAAGCGTCAGTGACCCCGCCAAAGTGCCCTCCACGATCCAGATGCCGAACCATGGGCCCAGCAGAAACAGAACCAGAAAGAACAGCTGACTTGCACGACGCATCAGCAAAAAACGATGCGCCCCGATCCACCCTTTGCCTTCAACCGCCTCCTGACCTACGGGCATATGTGTGCGAGCACTCATTGTCCCACCCCAGGCAGATCATATTCCGGCGCAAATCCGCCGGGCGCGGCAAGATTGTCGGTTCCCGGTCCGGGCAAACGGTCGGGCAGATCGATGATCCCCTCGACCACTGGTGCACCTTTGGCGGCTTTTTCCTCCCACCCCTTTCGGTAATGCTCTGCCGAACTGCCGCGCGCCAGCCGGGCAGGCAGAACCTTGATGGCGGCCTCGGGCAGAACACAGCTTTTTTCGCACATGCCGCAACCTGTACATTGGTCGGCATGGACGGTGGGAATGAATAACGCATGATGGCCCGACCGGGTATTATGCGCCGTCTCCAAAGTGATCGCCTCGTCAATGACGGGGCAGACGCGATAACAGACGTCGCAACGCAGACCGAGGAAATTCAGGCAGTTTTCCTGATCGACCAGTACGGCAACCCCCATCTCGGCGTCGTCGATATTGTCCAGCCCGGGGTCCAGTGCCCCTGTTGGACATGCGGCGACACACGGAATGTCGTCGCACATTTCACAGGGAACATCCCGGGCGGTGAAGAATGGTGTTCCCGTTGCCACCGCATCCGAGCCAAGTTCGGCCAGTTTCAGGGTGTCGTATGGGCATTCCCGCACGCATAAACCGCAACGGATACAGGCCGACAGGAACTCCTTCTCCGGCAATGCGCCGGGTGGGCGCAAGGCATCGGCAGGCAGGGCGCGGGCGTCGCGGGCCAGATAGGCCAGCAGCGATCCTGCGACCACGCAGCCGCCCGCCGCCCGCGCCGAGTCCTGAAGGAACCGGCGCCGCTGCGGCGAAAGGGGTTTATCGACAAGAGACATGGGAACGACCCGTACGATCCTTTCTGGTTACGCGCGTTCGACTTTACAGGCGCACTTCTTGAAATCGGTCTCTTTCGACAGTGGGCAGGTCGCGTCCAGCGTCAGCTTGTTGGTCAACTGGCTTTCGTCGAACCAGGGCATGAAGACCAGACCGCGTGGCACCTTGTTCCGACCTCGGGTTTCAACCCGGCTGGTGACCTCGCCGCGACGGGTTGACAGAACAATCTCCTGGCCCCGGCGCAATCCGCGATCCTTGGCGTCCTGCGGATGCATGTAGACGACAGCGGATGGATAAGCGCGGTGCAGCTCAGGAACCCGGCGTGTCATCGAGCCCGAGTGCCAATGCTCCAGCACGCGACCGGTGCACAACCACAGATCAAATTCCGCGTCGGGCTCTTCCGGAGCAGGTTCATACGGCGCAAAAATGATCTTGGCCTTGCCGTCTTTGTGGCCATAGAACTCCACACCGGTGCCCGCCGATACATATGGGTCATAGCCTTCGCGGAAGCGGTAAAGCGTTTCCTTGCCGTCGACGACCGGCCAGCGCAGACCACGGGCTTGGTGATAGGTTTCAAACGGTGCCAGATCGTGCGCGTGCCCGCGTCCGAAGTCGGCATATTCCTCGAACAGACCCTTCTGAACGTAAAAGCCGAAATGCTCGGATTCATCGTTGTCAAAGCCCTCGGCGGTCTCCGACAGCGGGAACTTGTCGACGCTGCCATTGGCAAACAGGACGTCATACATGGTTTTGCCACGGTGTTCCGGCATGGTGGCCAGCAATTCTTCGCCCCAGACCTCTTCGACGGTGAAGCGCTTCGAGAACTCCATCAGCTGCCACAGGTCCGATTTGGCCTCGCCCGGGGCCTTGACCTGTTGCCGCCAGAACTGGGTGCGGCGCTCGGCGTTGCCATAGGCGCCCTCCTTCTCGACCCACATGGCGGTTGGAAGGATCAGGTCAGCGGAAACCGCAGTGACCGTCGGGTAGGGGTCTGAAACAGTGATGAAGTTTTCCGGGTTGCGATAGCCGGGATAGCCTTCCTCGTTGATGTTCGGCGCAGCCTGCATGTTGTTGGTGCACTGAACCCAATAGGCGTTCAGATCGCCATCCTTCAGCTTGCGGTGTTGCAGCACGGCGTGAAAGCCGGGCTTGGGCGGAATGGTGCCCGCAGGCACATTCCAGGAGGTTTCGCAGATCTCGCGGTGCTTGTCATTCATGACGACCATGTCGGCGGGCAGACGGTGAGCAAAAGTACCGACCTCTCGCGCTGTGCCGCAGGCCGACGGCTGACCGGTCAGCGAGAAGGGCGAGTTGCCGGGTTCCGAAATCTTGCCCACCAGCAGGTGCACGTTGTACATCAGCGAGTTCACCCAGGACCCACGGGTGTGCTGGTTGAAACCCATGGTCCACAGACTCATGACCTTGCGGTCCGGGTCGGCATATTGTTTGGCAAGACGCTCCAGTTTTTCAGCCGGGACACCGGACAGTTCCGAAGTGTATTCCAGCGTGTATTCCGAAACGGCCTCGGCATATTCTTCGAAGCTTATTGGTTCCATCTTGCCCGAGTTCGGGTTTTCGGCTTCTTGCTGCAATGGGTTGTTGTCGCGCAGACCATAGCCGATATCGGTTGCTGTTTTGGTGATGTTGACATGGTTCTTGACGAACTCTTCGTTCACTGCACCATTCTGGATGATGTAATTGGCGATATAGTTCAGGATCGCCAGATCAGTTTGCGGTTTGAACACCATGCCATTGTCGGCAAGCTCGAACGAGCGGTGCTCGAAAGTCGACAGCACATGCACTTCGCAACCCGACTTGGTCAGGCGGGTGTCGGTCAGGCGCGACCACAGGATCGGGTGCATCTCGGCCATGTTCGAGCCCCACAGCACAAACGTATCGGCGTGCTCGAAGTCGTCATAGCACCCCATCGGTTCATCGATGCCGAAGGTGCGCATGAAACCAACCACAGCCGAAGCCATGCAGTGACGCGCATTTGGATCAATGTTGTTCGACCGGAACCCGGCCTTCATCATCTTGGCAGCGGCATAGCCTTCCCAGACCGTCCACTGACCCGAACCGAACATCCCCACGCTGGTCGGGCCTTTCTTGGCAAGGGCCTCTTTCCATTTGGCGGCCATCACATCAAAAGCTTCATCCCAGCTGACCGACTCGAACTCGCCATTCTTGTCATAGGCGCCGTTGGTCTTGCGCAAAAGCGGCGTGGTCAGGCGGTCTTTGCCATACATGATCTTGGACAGGAAATAGCCCTTGATACAGTTCAGTCCCCGGTTCACTGGTGCGTCTGGGTCACCTTGCGTGGCCACCACACGACCGTCTTTGGTGCCCACCAGAACGGAACAGCCTGTGCCGCAGAACCGGCAGGCAGCCTTGTCCCAGCGAATATCGGGCGCACCGACCTGGGCGTTGGCCTGACCTGTGGCCATGGGAATGCCCGCAGCCGAGGCAGTGGCTGCCGCTGCGGTCGCTTTCAGGAATGTACGACGGGATTCAGAGATGGTCATTGCATGGGCCTCCTGCTGGACGGTTGGCTTGGAGCATCAGGACGCGGAGCCGTCTCCGCGGGATCTTCGAAATGGTGATAAGTCAGTGACAGTGAGATCACGCCGGGGATCTGGTGCAGATCCATGATGGTGTCCGAGGCCAGCCGGTCGGCCGTATCCTCGACAACAACAACAAACCGGCCATCCTCGGCTTCGGCATGAAGCTCGACGCCTTGGGTTCCGGTTATCGCCGCGCGAGCGGCGTCGGTGTAATCGGGGGCGATGTGGATTAGACAGCCACAGATATTCATTGGGTCACCTCCGGGTGTTGAGGGGCGGGGCGATGCATCGCGATGGCCCCGGCGGGACAGGCGGCGGAACAACTGCCGCAACCGATGCAGGTTTCAGTTTCAAGCGCCGGTTCAGCGCGTCCGCCCAGTTGCAGGCGAAAGCGGATGGCATCCTGTTCGCAATTGTCCTGACACAAGCGGCAACTCACCCCGTTCATCGACAGGCAGCTTGCGGCGTCGATCTGCGCGCGCCATGGCCACTCGGAAACACGCTCGGGCAGCAACGCAGGGGTCGGGCAAATATCAGCGCAATCACCACACATGGTGCAACCGCCTGCGGAAAGGTCCAGAACGGGAAAGCCGCTGTCGTCGAACGTGATGATGTCTTCGGGACAAGCCCCGGCGCAATCTTCGCAACGCGTGCACAAATCTCCGAAGCCAGTTGCGACTGCCCCCGGCGGACGGATCGCATCGCGGTCCTCCCGCAGGACACGCGCGCTTAGAAAAGCGCGTCTGCTCGTCATCTGGCTCATAGCTGGCGACTCGTATTTGGATAGATAGGTTCGCGTCTTTACTTCCTAGCTGCCTGAAGCAGCGTACGAATTGACTTATATCATACTTTTCGCGAATTTTTCTTGATCTGCCTGAGAAACGTAATCCTTCGTCATACGTTCAGTTCGATACGGGCGTCGGGGAAACGTACTATGATCTCACTCGCTTTGTCGGCTGATGCCGCGCAAAGTGCAGTGGACAGCCCATCCGCAATTGCCGCTTCCGGGGCAGAAACCGAAACCGTTCTTTCATGGTTTGCTGGCCCGTCCGGGGTGATGATGTGCCCAAGACCGGGGCTCAGTTGAGTGGCCAGCGAAGACGATGTCGCCACGGCACGGTCGCGCAGCGCGATCCGCTTCAGAACCGTCTGATCCGGTGTTGCCAGCCCAACTTTCCAGGGCGCACCGTCGCCACGCGCGCCCAGAGCAGCAATTTCCCCCATATCAACCAGAACATCACTCAGACCAAAGCCACGCAGCAGTGCGGCGATCCGATCAGTGATCGCGCCCTGCGCAATACCGTTCAGCGTCAGCGCGGATCTTCCGGGCATGGGCAGGCGAATGGTCGAGGCATCGAAAATTACCTTTTCCCAGCTTATTGCTCGCTGAACTTCAACCAGATCGTCAGCGCGCGCGCCCGCAGCCAATGCCCTCCACACGGGTTGAATGCTCGGATCAAATGCGCCACCCGATGCCTGATGCAGCGCTGTGCTGAGACTCAGCACGTTCAACAATTCAGGAGCAGGCGCCGTCAGAACACCATCGTGGTTCAACCGGCTGAGCTGCGATTGCGGGCGATACAGGCTGAAGATATCTTCCAGCCGGGCAATCTCGGTCTCAACGGCCGCTATGATGGGTGCAGCTTCAACATCCGTCATCCCGACCAAACGCAGACTTGCAGCGGCACCCAGCGCGGTGCCGTGCCAACGCGCGTCAGAGGCCGCGGCCGGTGTGGCCGCAGCACAAGCGGCTGAGATGATCAGAAATCGGCGGCGCGACAGGGCGGTCATACGGGGGTCTCCAACGGCAGTTCAAGATCGACGGGGCCAAGCACTTCGGTATCCGGGATGTCCGGCAGGCCCAGTGCGGTCCCGCCGTAGATTTCAATGAATGCCTTTGCATCAGCAGGATCGGCAAATGGCACCACTTCACGCGCACCCATGCCGCCCGCCACATTGGCGCCAACAACAAAGGTCGCGCCATCCGCGGCGATCCAGTTCGAGATACCCGGCTGTCGCCAGCTTGGCGCAATGCCCATGTTGCTGACATAGACGGCTGTGATGTCGGCATCTCGTTCAGGGCTTTTGAGATATGCCACCATGTCTCGCACCTGCGCAAAGAACAGCGGTGCGGGGTATCCCTTCAGATGGATCTGCCCCTTGGGGCCGCCATGTTCGGCTATGTTCATCTGGCAGAAATAACTCAGCGCATCAGGGGTCAGGTCGACCGGGTCGGGGGCTTCGGCCAGTTCTTCCTTGCAGGCCGCCAGCGCGATCAACGCAATCAGGACGACGGGTTTCATGGCTCGACCCTCCGGAATGCCAGTCGCGCGAGGGCAAAGCCAATCACTGGCCAGATCAACAAAGATGCCGGCGCGGCCCACACAGGCAGGGCCTGCGCGGCCCCGGTCATGCCCGAAGCCATTGCGACTCCCTCGGTCGCAGCGATGTTCCACAGACGGAATGCGTCGGCCGGGTTGGCCACCATCACCCATGGAAAGACGGATTGGGTAAAGGTGCCGCCCTTGTCCATGACGACAGCCCCCAACAGGCCCAGATCATAGAGGACAACAAAAACCAGCCAGAGCCCGGCCGACAGACCCGCCGCCGCCGTAGCCCCCTTAGCCATGGCAGACAGCAGGTATCCCAGCGCCAGAAACACGGCGCCCAGAAGGATGGACGTGAGAATGAGACGGACCAGAGCCATAAGGCTTTCCGGCCCGGCACCGCCAAAGAAGGCAGCCACTGCGCCAGCGGTCCCGAAACCGACCGTCATGGCGAACGCCAGCGCAGACAGATGTGCGGTGAACTTGCCCAACAGGATTTCTCCGCGCCCTGCCGGATAGGACAACAACAAAGACAGGCTGCCCCGGTCCACGTCTCCGGCGATGGCGTCGAACGAGATCATCAACGCTAGAAGGGGCGCGAGGTAGACCGACAGCGTGGTCATCGACGCAACCGAAACGGTCAGCATGTCAACGCCCAGAGTGCCAGTTGGCGCGCTGCCCGCAAAGGTCAACGCCAATGCGAACAGCACCATGATAAGCGTAGCGACCAGCAGCCAGCGGTTGCGGCGCAGGATCAGCATTTCGGTGCGGGTGATGGCGAGAAAGCGGGTCATTGCAGTCCCTCCTGCGCGTAGTGACGATAGAGATCTTCAAGCTTGGGCGGGGTCATTTCCACATCCGCGACCGCGTCGCCCATTCCGGCGATGCGGCGCAGAGCCTCCATCTTGTCAGCGGGGGTGCAGAGCAGTTCCACCAACGCACCGTTGATCCGGTTGCCACCCAGTTCAGCAGCCAAGGCATCGGCGTTGGCGCTAGCACGCACTTTCAGACGGATCGGAAGACCGGCCAGCGCCGACAGATTGTTCAGCGTATCATCGGCCACCATCCGACCCTTTCGCATGATGGCGATACGGTCGGTGCGGGCCTCGACCTCGGTCAGTGCGTGGCTGGCAATCAGGACGGCGGTGCCTTGGGCGGCCAACTCGTCTATGATGGCATAAAGATCTTGTCGAGAAATCGGGTCCAGCCCGCTTGTCGGCTCATCCAGCAAAGCCACTTTCGGTTGGCCCAACAGCACCTGCGCCAGACCCAGACGTTGCCGCATTCCTTTGGAATAGGTTCCGATCCGACGGTCCAAAGCGTCGCTCAGGCCGACACGATCCAGTAAGCTGGGCACATCGGCCTTGGTCCCGGACAGTTTTGCGAAAAGGGTCAATTGCTCGCGCCCGGTCAATGCGGGATGAAACGACACCGCTTCGGGCAGATAAGCCGTCTCGCACCGTGCCTGAGCGCTACCGGGGGTGGCGTTCCCGATCCGAATGGCTCCGCGATGGATCGGCGTCAGGCCAAGGATGGATTTGATCAGGGTCGACTTGCCTGCGCCGTTATGGCCCAGCAGCGCAACGCGCTGGCCGGGGGCAAGAGACAGGGTGATATCGTCAAGAACGCGGGTTTGCCCTCGGTCCTTGCTGACGTGGTCAATAGTCAGGGCCTTATCCGTCATGAGGCACCTTTTTCATAGCTGGGGGTTCAGGGGGTTGCATCAATGGATTGCTGTCCATCACGCCACCGGGCAACAGTGCCGGAAAAGCGGATTGCGACCAGCGCACCAGCTGCACGGCAGGAGAGCCGAGCAGCAGTTTGGCTGCGGGTTGGGTCCACAGCACATGGTCCATCGAGTCATTTGGGCGATAGGGGGCATCGGCGATACCGTTGCCATCCACATCATAGGCGGCAAAATCGGACCAGTAATTGCCGCGGCCGTCTTCCGACCACTCGACCCATTTGGTCGAGACGTATTTTACCTGTGTCCGGTTGCCGACAAAGGCGTTGCCGACGATCCGGTTGCGTTCGCTGCCGGCGGTGAAATGGATTCCGATGCCGCATCCCTGGAACCAGTTGTCGGTGAACTCGTTCTTGTTGGAGTTATAAAGGAAAGTGCACTTTTCCTTGGCACCGATCACCACGTTTCCGGTGATCTCACTCTTGTTGGCGTAGTTCAGCATCACGCCGTGTTCACGGTCACCGATCGAGACGTTGTCTGCGACCTTCACATTTGTCGTGAACATGACCGCATAGCCCAGATCGTTACCGATCGAGACATTGTCGCTGACCACTGAATTGTCGGCATACATGTAGTGCACTGCGAACCGGAGGTCGCGGAACAGGTTGCCTTTAAAGGTGTTCTTCTTGGACGAGTTCACGAAGATTCCGTCGCGCCCATAGCGGATGTCATTGCCCTCGACCACCGCGCCCGGCGCATTCCAGACATAGACGCCATTGCCGCGGTCGTTCATCCGCTGGTCCAAACGTCCTTCGATCCGGTTGCCACGCACGATACTGTCTTTGGCACCATGAATGTCGACGCCATAAAGATTGCCCAGCAGAACATTATTCTCGACCAGCGGCGCGCGGGCCGTCTTGGTCAGTTGGATTCCGCTGTCGATCCCGTCATGGCTTGAGCCCGAGCCGATCACAGTCAGACTGCGCACGGTCACGCCCGGGCCGGTCACGGTGATGACGCTGCCGGTGCCTTGCCCGTCAATGGTGGCCTGGCCCTGCCCGTCGATGATGACGGGCCGGTCCAGGACGAGATGCTCGGCATAGACACCGGGGCTCAGGCGGAGGGTGTCTCCATCCGCCGCCTGCGCCAGTATTTCATTGATGGCCCCCGCCCGGTTGGGCACATCCCAATCCGCCGCCCAAAGGGGCGAGCCGAGCAGGAGCGGTATGAACAGGGACCAGCGCATGGGTCAGGCTCCTTGCGGTTCGACCAGCATCCGACCGCGCATTTCCATGTGCAGCGCATGGCAGAACCACTGGCAGTAGAACCAGTGCACGCCCGGACGGTCGGCAGTGAAGGTGACCGAGGCGGTGGCCAGCGGCGCCACTTCCATAGCGATACCGTAGTTGCCCAGGCAGAAGCCGTGGGTCACGTCGTCCACGTCATCGAGGTTGGTGATGTAAACCGTCACCTCGTCACCTTGTTTGACGGTGAACTTCTCGAGACTGAAAGTCGGCGCCTGCGAGGTCATGTAGACCCGCACCTTGTTGCCGTCCCGGATCGGTTCTTCAGCGCCTTCTTCCAGATCGATGCCATCAGCCTCGGCCTGTTTGCGGGCGTCTTCCCACGTGACGTCGTTGCGATCCCAGACGTTGACCGGGTTTACGATGTCGCTGCGTACAATGATCGAATCGTGCGGTTCGGCAAAGGTCGGGCCGTCATGCACCACTTTCATCTCATCCGACGAAATGTCGATCAGCTGTTCGTTCTCGGGCTTAAGAGGACCAACGTTCAGGAAGCGGTCTTTCGAGAACTTGTTCATCGAAATCAGCCACTTGCCATCGGCATCCTTGGTTTCACCCATGGAGGTAGAGTTGTGACCCGGCTGATAATGCACGTCGACCTTCGAGATGATCGGGTCCACGTCCTCTCCATTGTAGGCGCGGATGGCCTTGTCGATGTCCCACTTCACGATCTGGCTGTCCAGGAACAGCGTGGTGAAGGCGTTGCCCTGACCATCATAGGCAGTGTGAAGTGGGCCAAGACCCAACTGCGGTTCACCAACGATGCAGGACCGCGGGTCGGCATCGCTTTCGAACAGCGCGTCCAGCTTGGTGACGTCCATGATCGACACGGTCGGCGACAGTTTACCGTTGATGCAGACGTGCTTGCCGTCTGGCGCGGTGTTGATGCCATGTGGCGAATTCGGAATCGGGATGTAGCGGGTGTATTTCTTGTTCTGACCCTTACGTCCGTCCAGAACCTTGACGCCCTTCAGCTCCTGATAATCGCCGGCTTCGATGCCTTTTTCGATTTCCGCAAGGTTGAAGACAACGACGTGGTCCAATTCGTTCTCGGTCATCTCGGCCAGGTTCATGCCCATTTCCGAGTTGTACGAGGTCGAATAGGCGTATTTACCCTGATAGTCGCAGTCGGTGTTGTCGAGGTTGCCGGACACGATCACCTGCCAGGCGACTTCCATGGTGTCGCCGTCCAACGCGGTAAAGATGTTCACGTATTGCGACGGATCGTCCAGCACGCTGCCATCGTTGACCAGCGGCGTTTCATCTTCACCATTGGCAAAGACATAGCCGGTGCGCGGGAATTTCTGCGGACGCAGACCGTGGATCGCCTTGGCGTTCGGGATCTCGGTGATCTTGTCGCATTTCATCACGTCACAGCGCACACGGGCGACGCGGGTGTTGGCCTTGTCGTTCATGAACAGGTAACGGCCGTCATAGGTGCCGTCGGTGAACGACATATGCGGGTGGTGAAGGTCGCCGTTGTCATAAGTTTTCATGCCACGCTTGGCGAGAAACTCCTTGGTTTCAGGCAGCAACCCTTCGGTCATGATTTTCAGTGACTCGTTGGTCTGACCCCAGCCCGTGGCCGAGCAACGGTTGAACACTGGCACCCGCATCAGTTCGCGCATGGACGGGAAGCCCAGGATGCGCAACTCACCGGTCTGACCCGAAGACCAGAAACCGTAATACTCGTCCAGCTCGCCGGGTTCGAGATTGGCATTGGCCGCAGCGCTCGCCTGTTTTGCGGTCATCAGGGTCGAGCCCAGACCAGTCCCGGCCAGCACAGCGCCGGTTGCAGTTGCACCCAGCATCCCGCGGCGTGTGACGGTTAGTTTGTTGTCATGTTCCGACATGTTCGTTCCTCCTTTTAGGAAACGGATTGCGGTTTGGCGTTCGGATGGTTCGCCGGTGGTTGTCCGAGGGGGGTCTTTGGTTGGACCGACCCTGTCTTGGCCCGCCGTTTCAGTTGGCGGATAACGACGGGACATTTGTCCTCGGACTGGTAGAGCACCTGACAATGCAGGCAGGTGACGCACTCGTTCGGATTGATCTCACCGGTGGGATGGATCGCCTGAACGGGGCATTCGTTGGCGCAGGTTTGACAGGGAGTGCCGCAATCCTTGTAGCGGCGCAGCCAGTCGAACATGCGAATTCGGGCGGGGATGGCCAGCGCTCCGCCCAGCGGGCAGAGGTAGCGGCAGTAGAACCGTTCGATGAACAGCCCGATTCCCAGCAGGGCCAGCGCAAAGACCACGAAAGGCCAGTCGCGCATGAATTTCAGAATGATCGCCGTTTTGAACGGCTCGACCTCGGCGTATTTCTCGGCCAACGGGATCGAGACAAAGCTGAGGCCGAAGAGACCGAGGAAGATCATGTATTTTGCAGGCCACAGGCGCTCGTTCAGTCCCCAGGGCAGAGTCCATTGCGGTACTTTCAGCGCGCGGGCGATCTTGTTGGTCAGCTCCTGCAACGCACCAAACGGGCACAACCAGCCGCAATAGGCGCCACGCCCCCAGAACAGCAGCGCGGCAGCGACCGCGAACCACTGGATAAAGACCAGCGGGTCCAGCAGGAACGCATCCCAGGAGAACCCGGTGCGCAAGCTGCCCGCCAGCGCCATCAGGTTCACCACGCTCAGCTGCGCGTTGGCGTACCAGCCGATGAAGAACAGGGTCATGGTCAGATAACCGATTCGGAACCAGTAGAAGACCCGTGCATTCATCGTCGCGTGGAATTGGAAGAAGAACGTCGCAGTCAGCACCAGAAGCATGACGCCAAGAACGCCAATTTCGACAGTGCGATCCTTCCAGATGCGCTGCCACAGGGCAGCTTTGGCGGCGGCTTCGCCGGTTGCATCCTCTACAACCGTTGGGGCTGCAACGGGCAACAGATACTGCTCGGGCAGTTTGTAGCCCAGATCGAATGTCAGAAAGGTTTTCTCAACTGCACCCACGGCACGCTGTACCAGCAGTTGCAGGCGGAACGGCTCTGTCGGGTCGAACTCGGCATCGGCGGGAATCTTGAAGATATCCAGCTCAGTGAAACTGGGTGCATCAGGGGCTGCAACCTTGCCAAGGCGTACTTGCTGTTTGTCGAAGAACCGGACCGAGTTGTCGCCCTGGATCAACTGAATCCGATCGAAAATCCCGCCGCGCACATAGCCTGACCCTTTGAAGCTGTAAGTACCGCGACCTAGCACCAGAATGGCCTGTTCGCCCTCGCCCAACCAGTTCACAAGGTTCTGGTATTCGGCGTCGCCTAGCAGTGATTTGCCGATCGACGGAACCGAGACAAGCGCCATATGCATGTCGATGAAGGTGTCATCCGGTTCGCCCGGCTCGGGGCGTTTGATCGCGCGCTGGTCGCCGGTGGCCTCGAAGGCGGCATTGACCTGCCCGACATCCAGCGTCAGCCGCCGGATCGAGCCGTCACCCGACAGGGTCGACCAGTCATGGACCGCATTCTGCGCCATATCGACTTCGCGCTTTGGCCCATCGGCCTGCAACGGCGACAAGCCGCCCAGACCCAACGCACGCGCCACCTTGATGCCGCCACGCACAAGGCTGTCGTCGATCACCATGATCGTGACGGTCGCGCCCGAGATGATGTCGAGGTCGTGCCCCTCACCCCCGGTTTCAGCTTCAACCTTCAGGTCAAGGCCGGCATAGCCTTCGGTCAATTCAACCATGCGGGAATTGGGGATGCCGATCAGCACGATGGGTTCCGAGTGCTTGACCAATTGCACTCCGGTCAACACAGCATCGTTATCGATGGCGGCAACGACGTGGATCGGTTTGCCTGAATAACCCGTCGTGCCAACAAAGTCCGAGGTCAGGAATGCCCAGGCAACGGTCTCGCCGCCCTTCAGGACGGGGGCGACCTTGACGTCATCGCGCACCGGGCCAAAGGCATCGGCACCGGGGGCCAGATCGGCAGGTTCGATGTCGGGCAGGAAACTGGCCAGGCTGTCGGCATGGGCGCTGATCGCCATCAGGCAGGACAGGGTGAAAGCCAGCAGGAAATGGATTGCGCGTCTTACGACCACGGCGCACCTCCGATTGCTAGGGTGGACGCCACGGACGCGCGCAGGGCGCGTTCAGATTCTTCTTGGGTAGCAAACGGGGGCCCTCGGGTTTCGGGCCACAGTCGCCTTGAGTTGTACAAAGTGCACAGATCCTCGATTGCAGCGGGTACGATCCGTACATTTCCCGATTGCGTCAGCGATGGCTGGTCAGGCAGCGGCGCTGCCGTTGTCACCGCGCACAGCGCGCAATCGGCGCATTTCGGGCAAGGTGCGGTCGGGTCATCAGTGCCTTCCTCAAGGTCCACTTCAACCCAGACCGCCCCTGCCTCCGAGCAGATCTCGATCCACATGCTGTCCCCGGGACTCGCCAGCACCGGGCCAAGCATCTGCAAAAGCAAAAGGAAAATACCCACCAAACCGCACACCGCGCGGGACACGCGATCAAACAGGCTATGCGGGGGGCGGAAGGTAGGCATTGAGAATCCAGCTCGGCGTTCTTTTCTGAACCGTAGGGGATTCTCTCAGGTGGAGACTTGACTTAGGTCAGGTGCCTGACAAATTGCACCTACCCGTCGGCCTCGTCCATCAATCCGCGCACCCACCGACCGGCCAACCATGCCGCAGGAATGCCCAGCGGAATCGACCAGAGTATTGCCGGAACCGGTTCGATTGCACCGAACCCGACGCTGTGCAGGATAAGGCCGATCAAAAACAGGTTGATGGCCACGGTTAACGCCGTGGCCGGATACAGCAGGATGGCCAGTTTCCAAACCGGCCACTTTCCCTCAGTGGCTGGTTCCTTCCGAGAAGGTGATCTTGTTCCAGACATTGTATTTTCCCGAAGGTTTGCGCATCGGCAGGCGGCGGACCTCTTCCAGCGTCTGCGCGTCATAGACGATTACGGCGCCGTCATCTTCCCAGATCGAAACCAGTGCGTGGCTGCCATCCCTGGTAAACTCGACATGGGCCACGGTTTTTCCGGGAGCGGGGCGCAGGGTCTTTACGATTTCAAGGCTTTGCTTGTCGATGACATGCATTGCGTCCTTGTTGGGGCCGAAGAAAACGTCGGCCCAGACATAAGGCGAATTCTCATGGCTGCGCATGAAGAACCCGGGGCCCTCGGTCTTGATCCGTTTGACGGTTTCCCAGCTTTCCATGTCGATCACCGACACGGCGCCGTCTGTCAGGTGCGGCGTGGCCATCACGGTCGTATCGCCGTGTTTCCATGTGATCCCCGAGCCCAGATGTGGCATTCCGGGCAAATCCAGATCGGCCACCTTGTGCCCGATCACCAGATCAATCACTTGTCCGCCCTTGCCATCGCGGGACGCTCCCATGACATATTCATAACTCTGGTCGAAGAAGAAATCGTCAAGGTAGTCAGGCGTAGTGATCTTGCGCACCGGGAAGGGGTCGGGGTTCTTGAACTGGCCTTCGATGCGGAAATCATGACCAAGCCCGGATTGCGGAGGATTGGCGCCGTAGAACACTTCCCAAATCTCGGGCACATCCTTCAGCGCAAGAACAAAGCTTTCCCGCGGAGGGGCCTGGTAGACAGCGGAAACGCGGCTGGGCAGGCCCTTCTTGCTTTTGACCTCGATGACCTTTGCGACTGAAAGGTCTTCGGTGGACAACACTGTCAGGCTGTTGGGCAGGTAGTTCGCCACAGCCACCCATTTGCCATCGCCGGACATGGCGATATTGCGGCTGTTCAGGCCGGCACGTACACGGCCCACCTGTTTCAGTGCCCAAATGTCGTACTTCTGAACCCACCCATCGCGGGACATGATGAAGACGTAACGCCCATCCGGGCTGAATTTCGGTCCGCCATGAACGGCGAAAGGAGTTTCGAACCGGTCCAGCACTTCGAACGTATCCCCGTCCAGAACGCTGACATGGTGATCCCCGGTCTCGACGACCAGCGTGATGTTCATTGGGTCGCTGTCCCAGACGGGTGTATCCACCGGCACATATTCCTCGTCCAGCGTCCGGCTGGCCATAATCTCAGCCTCGTCCCATTCCGGATCGGATTCCAACGGCGATTTCAACCAGCCTGCCAGTTCCTCGATTTGCAGAGCATCCAGCTCGTGCGAGAATGCGGGCATTTGTGTCGCCGTGCGACCTTCGGCAATCACGGCAGCTACCCGCGGGCCCCGCATGCGCTTGAGTGTTTCCGGGATCAGCGCGGGGCCAACTCCGCCCAGACGGTTTTCGCCGTGGCATGAAGCACAATGTTCAGCGTAGTCCGACGGGGCATCCGCCCATGCGGTTCCTGCCAGAAGTAGGGACCATAATGTGCTGACCGTGAGTGTCTTAAAAGAACTGATGCGCCGGATCATGGCTTTTCCCCCGGAACGGTGTGACCTGAAGGCGCTCACCTGCGGTATCCACACCGATTTCCTGGTTGGTCAGGTAACAGGCTGGATCCTCGGCCCATGGATCACCGGTCAATTGCAAGGCGCGGATGCGGGTATTGCCGCCGCACACGTCCTTGAGTTCGCAGGCTCCACAGCGCCCCTTCAGCGGGCGTGGGCGGGTGCGGAGCATGGCAAGCATCGGATCATCGCTGGTCCAGAGTTCGGAAAACGATTTGGTCTTTACGTTGCCGACTGTGTAATCGGACCAATAAGTGTCCGGGTGGACCCGGCCAAGATTGTCGATATTGGCGACACCCAAACCACTCGAGTTTCCGCCCCACGCGGCCAGGTGCTCGCGCACATGTGCCGCTTTTTCGGCGTCGAAATGCGCGCGAATCCAGTTCAGGAAATATCCCGCGTCGGCGTCATTGTTCCCCGTCACGATATCCAACGGACGACCGCCCGATGCGGCCTCCCAGGCGCGTTCCAGCAACAGGTCCAGACCCTTGCGGGTGCGCTGATGTTCGGCGTCTTCACCCCGGTTCTTGTCGCCGCGCCCCGCATAGACAAGGTGAGACAGGTAGAACTTGTCGACACCTTCATCGTCACACAGTGTCAGCAAGTCAGGCAAGTGATGTTGCGTGCCTTCGGTCAGGCAGAACCGCAGGCCGACCTTGATACCGCGCTTTTTGCATTCGCGCACGCCGCGCAGGGCGTCAGCAAAAGCGCCCTCGACGCCACGGAACCAGTCATTCGTCGCTCCAATCCCGTCCAGCGAGATGCCGACGTAGTTGAATCCGACATCCGCTATCATATCGGCCGTTTCGTCGTAGATCCGGGTGCCGTTGGTCGACAAGGCCAGCATTGGCACCAGATCACGGGCCCGTTTTGCGATGTCGAAGAAATCGAACCGATCCAGCGGTTCCCCACCCGAGAGGATCAGGGCCGGGACGCGAAATTGGCCCAGATCCTCAAGGGTTACCATGGCTTGCTCATGGCTGAGCTCACCCGGGAACGCGACATCCGCCGAGACGGTGTAGCAATGGCGGCACTTCAGGTTACAGCGCCGCGTCAAATTCCAGATCACAACCGGCTTTACCGCGCCGGGGCGACGTTTGCGCACCGGAGTCGGTTTGACCAGCTGATGCATGTATTCGGTCAGGCGGAACATGTATCAACCTTTCTGTCTCAGGCGCAGCCCGGTCTTTTTCAGGATGCGCGTGGAATAGAGGATGTCGCTGCCCCGGCAGGCCGATCCCAGAATCGCGGCGATCTGGCCGCGTTTGTCTTCGACCTCGTCGCGCGACTGGCCGTGGACCATGGCGAACAGGTTGTAGGGCCAGTCGGGCAGAGCGCGAGGCCGTTCATAACAATGGGTGACGAAGGGCAGGGCCCCGATATGAGCGCCCAGTTCGCCGATCAGGTCATCCTGTACATCCCAGACGGTCATGCCGTTCGATGTCATGCCCAGCTTATAGTGGTTGGGGGCTGCGGCGATCCGTCGGATCACCCCGCGCGCTTTGAGGGATGACAGTCTCTCAAGCAAATCATCTTCCTGCAGCCCCAGCTCGTGGGCAACCTGAACATACGGGGCCGGGGTCAGGGGTAAGCCCCCCTGCAGCGCCTCGATAATCTGTCTGTCTGTTGCGTCGATCATGCCGCTACCCGAAAGCCGATAAAGAATTCCTGAAGTTTGGGGAAACGTAGAACGCAGATCCCCGTTTCCCGTTCGATGGCATCGGCGGCGGCCTCGATCCCCTCGGGTGTTTCGGTGGCCAGCACGAACCACATGTTCAGCCGGTGCGTGCGTTCATAATTATGGGCCACCTCGGGATGTGCATTGACTTTGGTCAGGACGGTTTTGAAATCTTTGGTTGGAACGGCCATTGCACAAAGGCAGAAAGCCCCACCCATGGCCGCGGCGTCGAAAAATGGACCGAAGCGCGTGATGACGCGGTCTTCTTTCATGCGACTCAGACGCGTCAGCAATTCCGCCTCGGACAGGCCCAGCTCTGCGGCCACGGTTGCGTAAGGATGCGAGGTCAGTGGCAGATCATCTTGCACGCGATTCAGGATCGCCCGATCCGTTTGGTCCAGCGTCATGCGGCAGCCTCCTTGGCCTGAATCAGCGCTCCGGTCTGCTTGAAACAGCGGGTTGAGAAGAGAACCTTGTGCCGTGCTCCGGCCAGTTCGGTCAGTGCAATCGCACCCGCCAATGTTTCCAAGGCCTCGCTTCGGGTTCTGGCATGGATCATGGAATACAGGCGATATGGCCAGACATCGGGCACCGGATTACGCTCATAGCACAAAGTCACCCCTGGGTAGGCGGCCAAAGCGGGACCAGCGGTGTCGATCCGCTCGGCTGGAAGATCCCAGACCACCATCGCATTGGCCGACCAGCCAAGCGCCCGGTGACGCACGATGACGCCGAGCCGCGAGATTATTCCGGCGGCATGTAAGGCTTCGACCCGCTCCATCACGTCGATGACATCCCTTTTCAGCGAACGAGCCAGAGCGGCGTAGGGTTCTGAGACCAAAGATAGCCCGGAACTCAGAGACTGCAGCAGGCAACGATCGCCCTCGCGCATGACAGATGCATCGACCTTTCGCGCTGTGGGCACGTTTTTGGTGCCTCCAGTCATGCGAAACCCAAGATCCACGTTGAAAGGACGCACCAGCCGCAAGTCCAGCACTTGCAATCCGGTGGATCGACTGATCCGCGCAAGGGTATTGTTGACATGCGCGCGATCCGGCCCGGTCGCGACAAACCACAGGTTCCACGCGTCTTCACGTTGATAATTGTGGTTCACACCGGGTTCAGCATCGATCTGGGCGGCGACCTCCTCCAATCGATCTTCCGGAGCCGACACGGCAGCCAGGGTGCTGGCCGTCACCGCGCCGGGCGTGATGGTTGCACCAACCCGTGTAATGCGGCCTGTGGCGCGCATCCGAGACAGGCGATGGATGACTTCGGCCTCGTCCAGCCCGAGAGCGTTACCCAACACCTGAAACGGTCTCTCAGCAACTGGAAAATCGCGTTGAAACTCGTCCAGCAGACGGCGGTCGATCGGGTCCGTAATATGTCGCATCGGTTACAGCCCTGTTCTGTGGGCGCGAGCAGTGAAGAATATGCCGGACGGGCTGTCTGCATCGATCTCGCGCAGTTTTTCAAAGCTATGCGTGTCGTAGACCATGACCTTGTTGGCGTCGCGCACGCTGATCCAGACCTCATGCCCGCGCGGCGTGAACTCCATGTGCAAAACGGCCGGGCCGGGTTTGAATTCGTGGATGATCTCTTTGCTGACGCTGTCGATCACCTGAATCGTATCGTTCAACGGGTGGGCGAAATTGACCCAGACCTGCCGCCCATCCGGACGCGCCATTGCAAAGACTGGTTGCCCGTGGGTTTTGGTCCGTCCCGTTTCGGTCAGGGTATCGGCATCGATCCACAAAACCTCGTGATGGCCGACAGCGGGCAAAACAAACTCGCGACCCGTAAGAGCCCAGCCTTCCAGATGAGGCATCTTGTAGACCGGCATTTCTTCCTGACCACGCCCGTAATCGGGCAGAACCCGGATCGGTTCGGGTGTTTCGGCCCACAGGTCCAGCGCGGTCAGGCCGTCCTCGCCAAACAGACCTGTGATATAGGTGCGGCCATTGGCAGTGATCAGCGCGTCATAGGGGTTCTTGCCCATGTCCGGGATTTTGGTGATCTCTGGTGCGCCCTTTGCGAAATCGGCAATCCAGGTTTCCCCAGTGTCCCACATCGTGAAAACGAACCGCCGACCCGGCGCATCGACCAAGCCGATGGTTTTGCTATCGGTCGGGATGTCAGCGACCATCTCCAGAGTGTCCGCATCAAAGACGCGCACGCCACCGGGCTCATAGTTCGAAACAGCCACAAGCTTACCATCGTCCGATATCGCTCCTCCAATGGCGTTTCCGGCCTGCACGACGCGGTTCACGACCTGACGGGTCACGATGTCGATCTTGGTCAGTCCTCCGTCGCGACCAAACACATAGGCAAACCGTTCATCGGGCGAATAGACCAGAGATGCATGAGACAGATCGCCCAACCCCTCAATCCGGGCCAGAGCTGCACGGTCGGATTGATCCACCAGCAGAACCGAGCCCTTGGCACGTTCAATGACGAGGCCAAGATCGCCTGTCGCGGTTGGTTCAGCCTGAGCCGTGGACATCATCAATGTGGCTGCAAGGCCAAGGATGAAGTGTTTCATTGTGACTCCTGTTCCAGCAGGTAACGGGCGATCCACTCGGCTTCTTCTTCACTGATCAGAGGCCGCCATGGGGGCATCGCGGTGTCAGGGATGCCGTCAAGGATGACGCTGGTCAAAACATCCGCGTCGTAGTGGCCCAGTGTTTCACTGCGCAGGTCCGGACCAAGGCCGCCCTTCAGGGATAAGCCGTGACAGGAACCGCAATCCTGATGCACAAGTCTTTTCAGGGTGTCGGGGTCGATGACATCAGCCGCGAAGGCGGAGGTCGCGGCCAGAACCGCAATGGTCAGGCAGGTTCGCCCAGCCCATCCCGACCGCCCCGGCGATCTGCCGGCAAGTGTTGGGTCAATCCCTCGGTCTCTTCTTCCCAGCTTAGCCATGGGCCTGTTCCAGAAGCTCGGTCAAAGGCTGTTCGGCATAGAGCGAAACCACCCTGCCAATGATAAACAGCGTCGGCGCCTTCAGCTCGGCTGCGCGCACATCCGTGGCCAGCTGGTCAAGCCGTGACACAAGACGACGCTCATCAGGTGTTGTGGCCTTGCCCACTGCCAGAACCGGTGTCGAGCCCGGCAGGTTTTCGGTCATCAGCCCCATGGCGATCTGACCGATATTGGCAACGCCCATATAAACCACCAATGTCGAGTCCGGATCGGCAAGACGTTTCCAGTCCAGATCCAGCACTTTGTCGGCCTGCCTGTGCCCGGTGACATATTGAACCGAGGTTGCCAGCCCGCGATGGGTCAGCGGCACACCCGTCGAACAAGACGCCCCCTGGGCTGCCGTAATGCCCGGTGCGTACTCGACAGCAACACTGCGGGCAATCAGGTAAGCAGCCTCTTCCGAGCCGCGACCAAAGATCATGGGGTCGCCGCCCTTCAGCCGTGCAACCGTGTGACCAGCGCTGGCCTCTTCGAGCAGTATTTCGTTGATGCGGTCCTGCGGAACGGTGTGGCATTTGGGGGCTTTGCCGACAGGGATCAGCCGTGCGCCTTCCGCGTGTAAATTCAGAATGTCGGCTGACACCAGCCTGTCATAAACCACTACATCCGCTTCTTGCAGCATCCGCAGTGCGCGCAGGGTCATCAGTTCGGGATCGCCGGGGCCTGCGCCAATCAGAAATACCTTACCGCTCATGTGCAAACTCGCTTGGTCTGAAAGTCTTCGTAACCCGGTGTCCCATGCAGATCCGTTGCGTTTGCAAGACGTTGCTGGGTGAGCCGGGCGGGTCTTGAGGGAAGACTGGCCCATTCGATAACCAACCTCCTTGACATAAGTTAAGGAGCGCGGGATTTGCCTCCGCGCTCCTTCATCTTGCCTGTATTGTGCCTTGCTTCAGGGTTCGACGGTGATCATTCCGATCATGTTCTGTGTCTCCCAGTGCGGGCCGCACAGATAGTCCTGTGGGCCTGGCGTGAGGAAGGTCAGCTCAACTGATTCCTCCGGGAACAGGCGATCACTTTCAGGTTTGCTTCCGTCTTTCAACAGAACTGAGTGGCTGGTGCGTTTGTCGACATTCACCCACCGGACAGTTGTGCCTGCCTTAACCGTCAACTCGGACGGGCAAAAATTGTATTTATACATAAGTACCACTTCAGCGTCCTCGACAGCGGACGAGGGTTCTCCGAACAGCTCGACGTAGCGCTCTTCAGCCTCGGCACAGATTTCGGCGGTCTCGTCCGCCCAGGCGGGCGCGGCCAGAAGCAACAGCACAGGAAGAAGGCGTTGGGGTTTCATGGTCCATGTCTCCTTTCCAAAATGGTGGGGCCGGATGAACCGGCCCCGAACCGTTATTGTTTGACCACGTTGATGAACGCGCTGTCGTCATCCAGTGCCAGGCTGGTGTTCAGCGTCACGTGGTGGAACCTTGCAGCAGCGAAGTCGTCGTGGATGGCAAAGCCGACGGTATAGGTCTGGCCTGCTTCCAGCGGCACATCACCGGGCGTCCCTGAGTTCAGTGGGCGGGTAAAGACCACGGTCCACATGCCGCCGGACAGTTCAGCCGACGCGGCGATTTCACCATCATTGACCACGCGCTGCTCTAGCAGATAGCCGTTGGTGGCGCTGCCGTCAGCGTAGACACGCATCAGATCAAGATAGGTGCCGTCGGCCAGATACTGCTCGATCTGTTCTGCGGCCTGCAACTTGTCCCAGCCACCCAGAGCTTTGCCACGGCGGCCTTTGACCTCAACATCCGTGCGACTTTCGCTGATGTATTTGGTTACGCTGTCCTGTGTGCTGAGGCGACCGGCAACTTCTGCGTTTGCAGCAATCGCATCCGCTTCGGGCGCAAAAGGCATATACGTGTTGTCAGCGTGGCACGAGGCCCAGCAACCCACCTGATCGCCCAGCTCGATACCGGTGCCGGTGATCATCATGGCAACCTTGATCTGGTTGTCTGGATCCATCTTGCCGCCATCGACGAACGGGGCAGGGTTGTGACCCGCATCAGGCCATTGAAGACGAATGTACAGGTTCTCGTCGTCATGGGCCGCCTGAACGGTTGCGTCGATGATACCGCGCTTGCCGGGGATCGGTGTTGGCTCCAGTTCGCCACCAGCAACGATCTTGTTGCCGATCGTGTCCAGTTCCTTGGCGTGGCAGGTTGTACACTGATCTCCACCTTTGGTCAGAGGACGCGCCCCACCGTGGAATTTACCATTCTGCACCCATTCGAACGAGGCCTGACCGGGGTAGAACAGTTTCAGATCCGCAGCGGCGACGGCATTCCAGTCGATATCTGAACCGACATTGCCACCACCACCTGCAGGCGCTGCGGCAGCATCGCCAGAGGCATTGGCGCGCTCTTCGGCCACAGCCGCGTCAACTGCTGCTGCGATTTGTGCCTGGACCGCCTCCTGCTGAGCTTTCTTGGCTGCTTTTTCCGCCTCGGCTTCTGCAGTTTCCTTAGCTTCGATCCGCTCAAGACTGGCCATGTATTCGGGCGGAATCGGGCGGATAAAGGCCGGGTTCGGGGCCTCAAGCTGTTCCAGATATTCTTCTTCGGCCCGGTCGCGGGCGTCCGAGTGGGCGATCCCCTTATGACAGTCGATACAGGTCTGGCCGATCTCCATCGCGTTCAGGTGCTGCTGACGCGCGCGGGGTTTCTGGAACTCGGGCATCATCGACTCAAAGTCATGGCAGTTGCGGCATTCGCGCGAGTCGGTCGCCTTCATCCGTTCCCACTCGTTCATCGCCAGATGCACACGCTTGGCCTCGAACTTTTCGCGGGTGTTGATGGTACCGACCATCTTGCCATAGAGCTCTTTCGACGCCTTGATCTTGCGGATCATCTTGTGCGTCCAGTCCTTGGGCACGTGGCAGTCGGAACAGACAGCGCCCACGCCCGAGCGGTTCACATCGTGGATCGTGCCGGTATATTCCTCATAGACGAAATCGCGCATCTCATGGCACGAGATACAGAAATCCTTGGTGTTGGTGGCTTCCATGGCAGTGTTGAACCCGCCCCAGAAGATGATGCCGGCGGCAAAGGCCGCGGCGATACCGGCCACAGGCATTCCCCACAGGAAATACCGGCGCCAGATCGGTTTTTTCTTATCCGGTTCGGAGGTCATATCCGGGCTCCGTTTTGGCTGTCTTGTCTGGCCTTGGGTGGCAGGCCGGTGAGTTTGGCTGATGTCTTAAACGAGGAAAGGGCGGGCGAGGGGCCCGCCCTTTCCGGTGATGGTTGCGAACGCGTCAGGTGACGTGGTTCGAACGGTTGTAGACGTTGAACTTGCCGGTCGGGGCATACAGCCCTTCGATGCGACCAATTTCTTCCAGCGTCTTGGCGTCGAAGATCACGATCTGACCATTGGGTTCTTTCGAGTCCGACAGGTTCCATTTGGAAACCCAGACCTCGGTACCGTCAGCATTGAATTCGAAGTGAACAGCGGCGCTGCCTTCGTCCTCGGTAATCTGGATCGTTTTCACGATCTCGCCGGTCTCTTTCGAGATGACCTGCACGGATTGCTGCACTTCCGGTTCGGGATGCTTGGTCTGGTCAGCCCAGATGTAATCCGAATTCGGGTGGGTGCGGACAAACAGGCCGGGGCCGTCGGTTTCCACTTCGTAGCAGACCTTCCAGGCATCGTCCGGACGGTTCTCGGGGTCGTTACCCCAGACTGTCACGGTGCCAACGCCAAGGTGGGTCGTACCAGCAACCGGGCCACAGTTCGGGTCAACCCAGTTGGCCCCCGGACCTGGGTGCGGCAATGCGGCTGTGTCGATCATCGCCTCAAGCTTGTGGGTTTCGGTATCGACAACCACCATCTTGTTCGACGCGTTTGCGGCGATCTGGAAGTACCGGCCGGTCGGGTCAAAGAACCCGTCATGCAGGAATTTGGCGCTGTCGATTTTGTCGATCCGAAGGTTGTCCAGATCGGTATAATCGACCTGCCACAGTTGCCCCAGCTCTTTCACCGCGACAATCCAGGTGGGCTCGTTCGGAGTGGTATAGATAGCGGCCACGCGGGCCTCTTCCACATAGTCACCGTCGACGTTCACACCGCGGGTCGATACGACCTTGACCGGTTCCATGGTCTGGGCATCAACGATTGCAAAGTGCGGCGGCCAGTAGCCCCCACCGATGACATATTTGCCATCGCCGGATACGGCAACGTCTCGCGCGTCATAGGCAATCTTGACCTCGGAAACCAACATCTTGTCCGGCGTCTGCCAGAGGTCGATCTTGGTCATCTTGCCGTCGCGTCCCATGGTGTACCAGAAGCGCCCGGGCTGTTCCGGCTCTTCCAGCGCATGGTGCTCGGATGCTTTCAGAACGTGCACCGCATAACCGGTCGGGATATGGGTCAGCACCTCTTTGGTGTCACCGTCGATCACGGCCACCTTGCCCACGTCACGTTCGATGACGACAAAGAAGTTTTCCCAGTTGCGGCCATGAAGGGGCTCGGTCGGATAATCCTCTTCCTCGACATAGACCTTGCGGGTCGCCATCATCTGTTCCAGCGACATTTCCGGCGGCTTTGGGGCCTCCATCTGGATATAGGTCGCCATATCCTTGATTTCCTGCTCGGTCATGATGTCCGAGAAGTTGTTCATACCGCCCTCGGTCCCCCAGGCGATGATCTTCTCAAGACGTTCCTGGCCCAATTGCAGGGTGCCGCCTTCGGTTACGGTACCGTCGGCCGCGGTCTTTTTCCAATGCGGTTCAAGGCTTTTGCCTGTAGCGCCTTTACGCAGAACGCCGTGACAACCTGCGCATTGTTCAAAGTAAAGCTGCTTGGAAGCCTCAAAGGCTTCATCGCTTAATGTTGGCTCTTCGGCGAATGTCGGAGCAGCGACGCTGCCCAACAACATTGCCAATCCGACCCCGAAGGCGCGGCCGGTTTTGTTGTAGCTGATTCCAAGTGACATGATCACTCTCCATATGCGTGGTGAGGCACCGCCGAGAGTGAAGCATCACGAGGATGTCATCCTTGACCAAAGTCAACGGGAAAGGTGCAGACTGAGCGCTTTGGACAGAAAACTCAGGTCAAAACCCCTCAATAAATCTTGTGTTTTTACCGCATCTTTAAGCCTTGTCTTGATTTCGGTTAAGGGCGCCGCATCGTGAAGGAACTACACATTGCTCAACGGCGGGAAAAGCTATGGAGAGCAGGCATGACAGCTGTAATCGCACGTGTTTTCAGTGAAGGGTTCCGGGTCTTTTTCCTCTCGGCGGGTCTTTATGGTGTGTTTGCAGGGGTCGCGTGGGGCGTGTGGTTGGCGTCGCTGGACGGGCTGATGCCTTACATGGAACAAAGCTACGCCATGCCCCCGGTCATGTGGCACGCTCATGAGATGATTTTTGGATATGCAACGGCCGCTCTGGGCGGCTTCTTTCTGACCGCCGTGCCGAACTGGACTGGTGCGCCCGAGGCGCGGGCCCGTTTTATCACGCTAGTCGCATTGATCTGGATGGCCGGGCGCCTGACGGTCTGGTTTTCCGGAGCGTTGTCACCCATGGTCGTCGCGATCGTGGACCTGAGTTTTGTTCCCATTCTGGCGCTGAAGATTGCCAGTCAACTGGTCCGTCGGCCCAAGCCTCAGAATGTGGTGTTTCTGTATCTTCTGGTTTTGCTTCTGGCCTCGAATGTAATGGTTCACTTGGAATGGATGGGGGTCACGGTGGATACACTGAACACCGGCATCCGGGCCGGGCTTTTGACCTTGTGTTCGATGATTGCGATCCTGGGCGGCCGGATTACGCCAGCTTTTACCCGCAATGCAATGAAGAGAGCTGGTCAACCCGAAGCATCGTGGCCGGTATCTGTGGCCTGGTTGGACAGGGCGACGATGATTCTGGCACTGCTGCTGCCCCTGCTTGTGCTTGCATTTGATGTTGGGCCTCTTGCGGGAAGCGTTGCCCTGGCGATGGGTGGTGTTCAAATGATGCGCATGGCGCGTTGGAGAACCGGATGGGCTTTGCGTCAACCGATCCTGATCGCCCTGCATCTGGGCCTCGGGATGCTGGCCTTGGGTCTGATTCTTTGGGGGTTGGCAGCCAATGGAATGGGAAATGAGATCGGCGCGCTCCACGTTCTGGGCATCGGTTGCGTTGGCGGCATGACCCTTGCCGTCATGAGCCGCGCCGCCTTGGGCCACAGCGGTCGTCCCCTTGTCGCGCCAAAGCCCATGGCGATTGCCTATGGCTTGATGGCGGTTGCTGCGCTTGTGCGTTGGCTGGGGTCCGGACTGGCGGGAGGTTACATGACAGCGATGCTGACCGCAGACGGGTTTTGGATCGCCGCAACGGGACTGTACCTGTTTGCCATGTGGCCTGCCCTGACGGGCCCCCGTGCCGTGAAACAAACCTGAAGCTTATCCAGACTGAACTTATCTTCCAGCGATCAGAGGCCGCTCGTTTTTGATATGGCGACGGATCAGCGCACGGGCACGTTTCCCTTTATCCGGTATCCGTCGTGCGGCCGGCGGAACGTAATTGCGCTGACCCAATTCAGGGAACAGTTCAAGAATTTCTGACCGCGCGTCAGGGTGAACACTGGACAGGGCCTGCGCGCCGGTGAGCAGGCTTTCGGAAGGTGCGCCTTCTGCATAGATGATTTCATGACGGTCGAACAAAAGATGGACATAGGTCACTGCACAAGTGTCCTCGGCGACCGAAATGCCAGGAACGCCCACAAGAATGTGAGCAGGAACAAGAACTTCTTCGGCGTCGAACATTCTGACGGCAATCGGGGACCGGACCAGCATACGGTGTTGCGGTGACACGAACAGATCGCGCTGGGGCAACTGATCGCCCAGTGAACCGGCCTCGATCCGGATGGGCTTCAGCCTCAGACGGGTGCGAAGCGCCGCTTGGTCCAGATGTCGCGTGCCAATCCAACGTATGTGTTGCGGCCCATTGTCTGCGGTCAAAACGACATCGCCAACTTTCAGATCCTCGACCGGTGTTGGACCGGTCGGGGCCATGATCCGTGTTCCCGCCACAAAGCACGGTACATCGACAATCGCGGAGGGATCCGTAGTGTCAGGGGCGTTGGTCGGAGTAACGTTCGAAGCCTGGAATGTATAGGTCAGACCCGGAACCAGAGGCTCGGACGTGATGTAGCCAACCAATGTGCCTTCAACTTCGACCCGAAACACGTCAATCGTTCCGCCCGCTGGATTGGTCAGGGAGTAGGATTCTTCAAGGTAGATGTCTCCGTTGGCAAAAGTAGTCGATCCGTCCAGGTTGGTCACCACACCAGTTTGCGTGGCGTCGTCACCGTTTTCGTTATTGAAGCGGTCACCATTGAACACAGTGCCAGTATCGGGCAGAGGGTTCGCCCCGTTCAGGATCGTTCCGCCAGCTGCATCGGTGACATCAAATACACGACGGTCTGTTGCGGGATCGAAATTGGGGTCAAGCGTAATGAAGTCGGGGCCAAAATTAAAATCGACCGTAATGACCCCGGGGGCGTAACCAATATAGGAATAGTTTGCCATACTCGTACCTTTTAACCATTGGCGCTACCGAGGCACCGGAAATCTTACCCACAGTAAGGAAAGTGCGCTGAATCTCCTTCCTTTCATACCGTTTGGCAAAAGCTTGCGTCAATTTAAAGGCCATACAATGGAGAGAACACTCAAAAAAGAAATGCTGTTCGCAAATTGATTGGCAGGTCTTTTTCTCCTGACGATCAGCGGGTCCAAATCGCTCAATTCTGAACCGTCCGGTTGATCTCGTGACAGGTCTTGACTTTCGTTAAGGCATCGCCGGCTCCCGCCCGGCATGTTGCTCTCACTAGCTAATCTGCGCAAAGGAGAGCGCGATGCGAGACGTCATGACAAAGAGCATGGCCCGCAATATTTTTTATGGCGGGTCACTGTTCTTCATTCTCATCTTTTTGGCCCTTTCGGCCCACTCCCACTGGTATATCGTCAATTCCGAAAATGCCGCGAAACTCGATGATAGTGTGGTTCGGGGTAAACATGTCTGGGAAAAACACGCCTGTGTGAACTGTCATTCGATTCTGGGTGAAGGGGCCTACTTTGCCCCCGAAGTCGGCAACGTGATGACACGCTGGGGCGTGCTGGACGACCCGGAATCAGCCTTTGAATCCCTTAAGGGCTGGATGGAAGCACAACCGACCGGCATTCCCGGTCGTCGACAAATGCCCAATTTCAACCTCAGCGACGAAGAAATCCGTGACCTGACCAACTTCCTGATCTGGACGGACAATATCGACGCACAGGGCTGGCCGCCCAACGAGGCAGGCTGAGAAAGGGAACGGAGCAATGAAATACGAATCCCAAAAAATCGCCTATGCCTACTTTGCGGTAGCCATGGCGTTGTTCGCGATACAGGTGATTGGCGGTCTTCTGGCCGGTTTCATCTATGTATTCCCCAATTTCCTGAGTGAGCTTCTGCCGTTCAACATCGTGCGGATGCTGCACACCAACTCTCTGATCGTCTGGCTTATTCTGGGCTTTTTCGGGGCCGCCTATTTCCTGATCCCGGAAGAGGCCGAGCGCGAGATACATTCGCCCAAGCTGGCTTATCTGCAGTTGATCATCCTTGTGGTCGGGACGTTGGGCGTGGTTGTGACCTACGTCTTCAACCTGTTCGAAGGCAACTGGCTGCTGGGCAAGGAGGGGCGCGAGTTCCTTGAGCAGCCCAAATGGGTCAAGGCCGGCATCGTCGTGGCCGCGCTGATCTTCCTTTACAACGTGTCGATGACAGTGCTGAAAGGTAAGAAAACCGCGATCACAAATATCCTGCTGTTGGGCCTTTGGGGTCTGGCGCTGCTATTCCTGTTTGCCTTCTACAACCCGGGCAACCTGTCGCTGGACAAGCAATACTGGTGGTATGTCGTCCACCTGTGGGTCGAAGGTGTGTGGGAGCTGATCATGGCCTCGATCCTGGCCTACCTGATGCTGAAGCTGACCGGTGTTGACCGTGAGGTGGTCGAAAAATGGCTCTATGTCATCGTCGCCGCCGCGCTGTTCTCGGGCATCCTCGGCACCGGCCACCACTACTACTGGATCGGCACGCCTGCATACTGGCAGTGGATCGGGTCGATCTTCTCGAGCCTCGAGGTGATCCCGTTCTTCGCGATGATGGCCTTTGCCTTCGTCATGGTCTGGAAGGGCCGTCGGGACCACCCCAACAAGGCCGCGCTGCTGTGGTCGCTGGGCTGTGCCACGCTGGCCTTCTTCGGCGCCGGTGTCTGGGGCTTCCTGCACACGCTGCACGGGGTGAACTACTACACCCACGGTACGCAGATCACCGCGGCACACGGGCACCTGGCCTTCTACGGAGCCTATGTCTGCCTCAATCTGGCTATCTTCAGCTACGCGATGCCGATCCTCAAGAACCGTGATCCCTATAATCAGGTTCTGAATATGGGTTCGTTCTGGCTGATGACCAGCGGCATGGTCTTCATGACCTTCGTCCTGACCTTCGGTGGAACCGTGCAGACGCACATGCAGCGTGTGGTCGGTGACTACTTCATGGACGTGCAAGACCAAATCGCGATCTTCTACTGGATGCGTCTTGGCTCCGGTGTGGTCGTGGTGCTTGGAGCGTTGCTGTTCATCTACTCGATCTGGGTACCCCGGAAAGAGGTCATTGAACCCGGCGCAGCCGAAACCCCTGCGGAGTGATGGATATGGATGGCTCCATGAACCTGAAAGAGGGGGCGGCAAACGCCCCCTTCTACCTCGCCCAAGGTGATGAATGCGATGTGTTCACCGCCGCCTACAACAACGACCTGCCGGTCTTGCTGAAAGGACCGACGGGCTGCGGCAAGACCCGGTTTGTAGCCCATATGGCTGCGAAACTTGGCCGCCCGCTCTATACCGTGGCGTGCCACGACGATCTCGCCGCCGCCGACTTGATCGGACGCTATCTACTGAAGGGCGGAGAAACCGTTTGGGTCGATGGTCCCCTGACCCGCGCGGTGCGCGAAGGCGCGATCTGCTATCTTGACGAGGTTGTCGAAGCCCGCAAGGACGTCACTGTCGTTCTGCACCCACTGACCGACGACCGGCGCATCTTGCCGATCGACCGAACCGGCGAAGAACTTGAGGCCGCGCCCGGTTTCATGCTGGTGGCTTCGTACAACCCCGGCTACCAGAACATCCTGAAAACCCTCAAACCCTCGACTCGGCAACGGTTCATCTCGTTGGAATTCGACTTTCCCTCGCCCGAGTTGGAGGCCGAGGTGGTCGCGGAGGAAAGCGGCCTGCCGCTGGAACGCTGCAAGCCGCTGGTGCGGCTGGCGGGCAAGTTGCGCGGGCTCAAGGGTCAGGACCTCGAGGAAGGTGTATCCACCCGGCTGGTCGTCTATGCTGCGACGCTGATCGCGCAGGGCATGTCCACCGACCGCGCCATCCTTGCCGCCATGATCGAGCCTCTCACCGATGACGAGGATATCAAACGCGGGCTCCTCGATCTTGTCACCGCCGTCTTTGGGTGAGGCCGGCGATGGTCAGGATCGACTTTGAGCCATGGGAACCCGAAGAAACGATCGGGAAACTGTGGCACACCCTTGCCAGCCGCCTCGATGCACCCCAGGTGCATGTTGGAGCCGCGGTCGACCTTTCTGAGGTCGCGGGGCGGCTGGCAGTCCTCTTTCGGGGGCTCGGGGGTAGTCCGGGCGTTGAATTGCGCCCGGTCTCACCCGAGGTTTCGCGTCACCGCCTGAGTTGGCGCCGCAAACTTGCAACCGAAGTGGAATTGATGTCGCGCGCCTCGTTTGATGGAGAGGTTTTGCGCTTGCCCGACCGTCTGGCCGTATTCCCGGCGCGCGAAGCTAATGGCGCGCTCTATGTCTGGTTGGCCGCCGCCGCTGCCCATGCCGGAACCCGAATTGATGAAGACGATCCACTGCTTGCCGACCTGCGTGCCTTGATTGCCGCCCGGCACATGGTCGAGGCGACTCTGGACGACGCGCCTGGCTTGCGTCCGCTTTATACTGAGCTTTGCAAGGGCGTGCTGTATCAGCGCGACATCCCCAGTCTGCCGCCTGCCGAGGCTGCGGTCGAAGAACTGATCCGTCATATGCTGGGCGATCCCAAACCCTTGTCGGATCAGGCCGAGCAACTTCTGGCACTTGACGACGACCTGATCGCTCCGCGCGGCTATCAGCCGACGCGCCCGGTTCCCCTGTGGCCGGAATTGCGGGCAGTTGGGTTCTCGGAACACAACGAGGTTGAAAACCCCGATACTGAAGGCCCGCCAGAGGAATCCGGCGAAAAGACACACCGCGCCCGGCGCCGCAAATCAGATCAGGCCGAGCGCAGCGACAGTTTCATTCTGCACAAGTTCGAAGCCATCCTTAGCTGGGCCGAATTCCTGAATATCAACCGTCGCATCGATGACGACGATCCCGACAACGCCAAGAAGGCGGCTGACGAACAGGAAGAGATCGGTCTTGGCCAGATTTCAAAAGCGCCACCTACCAAGTTGAAGCTTCACCTTGATTTGGCGCCCGAGGACGTCAACCGCGAACGTCTGTCAGGTCGCATTCTATATCCCGAATGGGATGTGCGGACGGGTCAGTATCTGCCGGATCATGTGAACGTTCTGCTTTCGGATGCCGATATCCGCGACGATGCCGCCGAGTTTGGCAAGGATCCGGCAACTGCACGCCGCATTAGTGCCGTCAAGCGCCAATTCGAGGCGCTGCGCCCGGGGCGTGTGATGACTCGGGGCCATCTGGACGGGGACCAGCTGGATGTGGAAGCCGCCGTTCGGGCGCAGGTTGACCGCTGCGCAAATGGTGAAGGGACGGAACGCGTCTGGATGCAATCCCGTCCCGAGGCCCGTGATCTGGCGGTCTCGATCCTGCTGGACGTCAGCCGCTCGACTGAAAGCGCCGTCACTGGTCGCGCCGTGATCGATATCGAACGCGAGGCGCTGGCCGCATTGGCCTGGGGCCTGAACGCTTGTGGTGACGATTTCGCCATTCATGCGTTTAGTTCCCTCAAGCGTCAGCGCGTCTATGTGCAGTGTTGCAAACGGTTTGACGAGCAGATGGGAACCAAAGTTGAACAGCGCATCGCGTCGCTGCGCCCCGGACATTACACAAGGTTGGGCGCGGCAATCCGGCACTGTTCAGCAGATCTGGCAAGCCAGTCCCGCAAGCGCCGATTGCTGCTGGTCATAACGGACGGTAAACCAAACGATCTGGATCACTACGAGGGGCGCCACGGCATCGAAGACACCTGCATGGCCGTCCGTGAGGCGCGTCGGGCCGGACAGTCAGTGTTCGGCGTCACCATCGATAGAACAGGCAAAAGCTGGTTTCCGCGGATGTTCGGGCAGGGTGGTTTCGCGGTCATTCCTGATCCGCATCGCCTGACCATGGCGCTGCCGCAAATCTACCGCCAGTTGGTCGGCGCATGAGTGATGCCTCTCTGATCGACGAACTACCGGGCGAGTTCCTGATGTGGGTTCTCATCATTTCGGAGCTGCTGGTTTTTGGCGCGGGGATGATCGCCTTCATGGGCGTGCGCCTGACCGATCCGGCTGGTTTTGCAGAGGCGCAGTCGCATCTGCATCGCACCGGCGCGGCATTGAACACAGCGGTTTTGGTGACATCTGGCTATCTGGCTGCACAGGCGTTGCAATGGCGGCGAAACATGCAGCGTTCGCTGGCCCGTTTGGCGTTGATCCTTGCCGCGCTTATGGGTGTCGTGTTCCTGATCATCAAGGGTACGGAGTATGCCGACAAGGCGTCGCAGGGGATTGGTTACGAAACGCACCCATTCTTTCTGTTTTATTACTTGCTGACTGGCTTTCATGCTGCGCACGTACTAGCCGGGGTTGGAATTCTGTTGCTGGTGGCGTGGCGTGATGACCCTGGCAACATAGAAGCTGGCGCGCAATTCTGGCACATGGTCGACCTGATCTGGATCATGCTGTTCCCAGTGATCTATCTGCTGGGATAAAACAGATGGTTCAACCTTCATCTTTGGCCAAAAATTCCCGCCAGAGGTCGCTGAGCCCCCTGACCCAAGCGTGGCTTGGGCTGTTGGCCCTCAGCGCCGGATCTGCGCTGCTTACTCTGATTGGCGCGCCAACCGCAGTCATTGCTGGCGGTATCGTGTTGTTGGCGTTGATCAAAGCTCGCGTGATCCTGAAACAATACTTGGATTTGGAGAACAGCCAAAGCTGGCTGCGCGGGTTCACTATGGTACTGGTGGGTTTTTCCGCAGTGATTTTTGCGCTCTATCTGGTCTGAGACAAAAAAATGCCGCCCCGAGAGGCGGCAGAATTCAAGCAAAGGGGGCCTATGTTACTGAGCGGCCTGTGGTATCCGCGCAATCTGACAGCGTTGCCACAGCGCCGACAAGGCACCAACCAGATGATCAATATCCTCATCTGTGTGAACCGGGGACGGAGTGATCCGTAAGCGTTCGGTTCCTTTAGGAACAGTGGGATAGTTGATCGGCTGGATGTAGATGCCGAATTCTTCAAGAAGCGTATCCGAGATAAACTTGCACTTCACCGGGTCTCCTACCATCACCGGGATGATATGGCTGGGGTTCGGCAGATGCGGAATTCCTTCCGCATCCAGACGGGCGCGCACCTGATCCACACGGGCTTTTTGCAGATCACGCTCTGCGCTTGACTGCTTCAGATGCCGGATAGATTCTGCAGCACCGGCTGCGATCGAGGGCGGCAAGGCAGTGGTGAAGATGAAGCCGCTGGCAAAGCTGCGAACGAAATCGCACAGAGCTGCCGAGGCTGCGATGTACCCACCAACCACGCCAAAGGCCTTGCCCAACGTACCTTCAATCACGGTCAGGCGATCCATCAGGCCCTCGCGCTCGGCAATGCCACCGCCGCGTGGGCCATAGAGGCCGACGGCGTGAACTTCGTCCAGATAGGTCATCGCGCCGTATTTGTCGGCCAGGTCGCAGATTTCCTTGATCGGCGCGATATCACCATCCATGGAATACACGGATTCAAAGGCGATCATCTTGGGCGCGTTCGGGTCTGCGGCGGCCAGCTTGGCCTCCAGGTCTTCAAGGTCGTTATGTTTCCAGATTACCTTCTGCGCCCGTGAGTGGCGGATGCCTTCGATCATCGAGGCATGGTTCAGCGCATCAGAGAAAACAATCAGACCGGGGATCTTCGCAGCCAGCGTCCCCAGAGCGGCCCAGTTTGACACGTAGCCCGAGGTGAACAGCAAAGCGGACTCTTTGCCGTGGAGGTCTGCCAATTCTGTCTCAAGCAAGACGTGGTCGTGCGTAGTGCCCGAAATATTCCGCGTCCCGCCTGCACCGGCGCCACAACGCTCCAGCGCATCGTGCATGGCGTTGATGACCGACGCGTGTTGCCCCATACCCAAGTAGTCATTCGAGCACCAGATGCGTACATCCCGCTGGATTGCTCCATCGGTCTGGCGTGCATTCGGGAAAGCTCCGCAGCGTCGCTGCAAGTCGATGAAAACCCGATAGTTCCCTTCATCTTTCAAAGCGTCGAGGCTCTGGCTGAAAAATCGCTCGAAATCCATCTGACATGCTCCCCGGATAACTGGCTGTGAACCGACCCTAGGGCAGCGATGGGCGCCACGACATGACAATTGTCAAGTTGATCTTCAAGAAAAAGGCTGGCCCTGACACGCCGGCTTTGGCATAGCAGGGCATTGGGGATGATTACCCGGGCCATCGCCCGGACTGGATGAAGAAGGGAGTGCCTTCATGCCACACGAGGCACAAAAGGCGATTGCGCGGCAGTCTCTGCTTCTGCGCAGCCTGCCGGATCAGCATGTGGATACTTTGCTGAGGCAGGCGATTTGGCGGCAGTATGACCGTGGCGAGACGATCTTTCTGCAAGAGGAAGAAGCCAAGGCTGTACACGTCGTGCTGGCCGGATGGGTCAAGCTGTTCCGTATCTCTCCGACCGGGGCGGAGGCGGTGGTGAGCGTTTTCACCCGTGGAGAAAGCTTTGGTGAGGCCGTTGCGCTGCGCAATGTGCCATATCCCGTTTCAGCCGAAGCCGTTTCAGCCTGTGAAGTGATGCACATCCCCAGCCCGGTGCTGTTGTCACTGATGAAGGAAGACCCGGAAATCGGGGTGTCAATTCTGGCTGCCACGTTCACGCATCTGCACGCTCTGGTGTCCCAGCTGGAGCAATTGAAGGCGCAGACCGGGGCGCAACGTGTTGCAGAGTTTCTGTTGAACCTGTGCGATCGGGATTCCGGTCAGTGCGAGGTGGAACTGCCTTACGACAAGATGCTGATCGCCGGACGTCTGGGAATGAAGCCTGAAAGCCTGAGCCGCGCGTTTTCGCGATTGAAACCTGTTGGTGTCAAGATCGACAGGAACCACGCGGATATCGCTGACATGGATGACTTGCGGAACTACGCTGAAAGCGATCCGAGTGAGAAGTGAATTTCCACCGGCGGCCAAGTCCATCGAAATTGTAGTTTCGCGGAATACATAGGATCCAAAGCTGGCACCGTTCAAATGGGGGCTTCTCAGTCAAGCGCTTTTGCGCGCGATCAGCCTTTTGGCTTGATCAGTTGTCTTCCGCGCTGGCAGTGTCCTCTTTATCTTTGTCAGCAGTGCCAACCATCGGCACGAGTCGCTTGCATGAATATGAAGGGGCACAGGGTTTATGATTGACGAGGCGCTTGCAAGCTTTCCCCGCGCGAAGTTGATGACATCGGTCACCCCGGTAGAAAGGCTTGAGCGTCTTTCTGACCAACTGGGGCTGGATCTGTGGATCAAACGAGACGACCTGACCGGGCTCAGCTTCGGTGGCAACAAGACCCGTCAGCTGGAATTTTATTTGGGTGAGGCACTTCAGCAGAGGGCCGACACCATCCTGATCACGGGCGCGGTTCAATCCAATTTTGTACGCACGGCAGCCGCAGCCTCAGCAAAACTGGGAATGTCATCCATCCTTCAACTGGAAGAACGTGTGGCGAATATGGGAGAATGCTACCATCGATCCGGAAATGTTCTTCTGGCCCAGCTTCTGGGGGCCGAACATATGAGCTACCCTAGGGGTGAGGACGAGGCAGGTGCCGACAACGCTCTTCACGAACGCGCCGACCAACTGGTTGCTGAAGGGCGAAAACCGTATGTGATCCATCTGGGCGTCGATCACCCTCCGTTGGGGGCGTTGGGTTATGTGGCAGGGGCAGCCGAGTTGCATGCGCAGATCAGCGATTTCGACGCAGCGGTGGTGCCGTCTGGCAGCGGGTCTACCCATGGGGGGTTCCTGGCCGGATTGCGTTTGGTCGGGCAGTCTGCACCTGTTTACGGCATATGCGTTCGCCGCGATCAGAACCAGCAGAAAGCGCGTCTGCAAAAGGTCTTGGGGCGATTAGCAACCATGATGGGTTTCGACCCTGTTTTGGTTACGGGAGACATCTATACTTGGGACGGCGCCCTGGCACCTGGATATGGGCGGATTGGTCGGGCAGCCCGCGAAGCACTGACCCTCATGGCGCGCGCTGAGGGTATCCTTCTGGATCCCGTTTATTCTGCCAAAACCTTTGCAGGGCTTTTAGGGTTGCTTGAACAAGGTGTCATCCGCAAAGGCCAGAAAGTAGTTCTGCTGCACACAGGCGGCCAACCGGCGTTGTTTGGATATCAGGATGAGTTGCAATCGAGTTGATGCAACTACCTGTTGAGCGCCCTTGCTTTCAGGGCGATGGGATGGACGGAAGGTTATTGCCCGCCGAAAAGGCCAATAAAGGTTATCTACGATAGTTTCACTTGATCGAGCAAAGACATGGCCTGCGCAACATCGCGGGTCTGTGCGCCACCGACAATCTTTCCCAGTATCTCTCGAAGATCAGGGGGCGAGGCCGGTGTGCAGTCAAAGTGGCCGCAAGTTTGCACGTAATCCACGGCTGTTCGCAGTTCGAACATCCTTGCCTGCTGTTCGCGTGCGGTTTTCAGAGCGTCCATGAACAGATCGTCAGCCGTATTGTCCGTGGACCGCACCAACGCCTGTATCCGATCTGTTTCCGCTTGAGCCCACCCTTCATGGGTCAGTACCTGCTGTTCACGTGCTTCATCCAGCAGGCGCTGCGCTGCCATCGGTTCGCCGGCTGTCAATGACGCTTCGGCAAGGGCCGTCAGGAACACCGGCTTGTAGTTTCCAGCCCCGCTGGCCCACCAGGCTTCGGACGCCTCACGCATTGCACGGATCGTTTCTGGGCCAGGCGTGATCTGCGCGTCTGCCCAGCAACGCCAGACATTCGCCGTCAATTTCATGAAGGGGAAGGTGTGTTTGGTTGCCAGTTCTTCAAGGCGAGCGGCAACGTCGTAAACTTGTTCCGGTTCACGCCGCAACAGGTGCAGCATACACAGATACGTCAGGGTCTGGGCCAGACTATGCGCGTGATCCAGTTCCTGTGCGGTTGCGACTGCCTGATGCTGGATCTCAAGTGCGCGATCAGGTTCCCCGCGCAACCAGACTGTTATGCTTAAAAAGCACGATGTAATGGCAGCATGATCCGTTCCATAGACATAGGCAAGGCGGCTGTGCTGCTGAGGATCATACAAATGCAATGCCTGCCGTAGGTGATCATAGGCGGTGTCCTGGTGCCCGATATGCAACAAGACGGCACCCATGGCCCGGTGGGCAATCATCGTGTGGTGCGTTTCTTCGGTCAGATTGGCCAGTTCCAGCAACTGCGCCGCAACGTCCTTGGCAAGGTCGTATTCACCGCGGACCAGATGATACGCATAGAGTCCGTTGAGCACGGGAATCAATTGTTCGGTTTCGCCCAGCCGATTACACAAGTCGCGGATCCGGGCATATACCGCCCCCGTTTCGTCGGCCGCGATGCCAGCGGTCGAGCGAAGAACGCCAGCCCGCAACGTTTGTATTTTGGTTTCCTTGCGGTCGCGGTCAACCGAGTCATCCTGCTGTTCCAGCAACGCGATGGCGCGACCCAGCTGAGTGGCCGCTTCGATCCCGGCCGAGCGTTCAACGGCACGTTGTCCGGCCTGATACCATTGTTCAATCGCTTCATCCGGCATATCTGCCATCGTGTAGTGATGAGCCAGAATTTCCGGTTCGGCGAAATTGTCATGCAATGACGAAGAGTTCAGTGCTTCGACCACACGAGCATGAAGCGTTCTCCTCTCCCGTTTCAGCAGGCTGTTGTAAGCGGTGTCGCGAATGAGAGCGTGGCGGTAACTGAACGTTTCCTCGTGCTCTGAAGCTGAGACAATCACGATCCCGGCATCCACGAGCGAATCCAGGCCGGAACGTAACGCCCGTTCATTAAAACGGGAAACGCTTGCAATCATCGGATAAGAGAATTGCGGGCCAATGACAGCACCAATCTGTGCGACTTCCTTGGCTGAGCTCAGTCGGTCAAGGCGTGCCATCAACGCGTCGTGCAGTGTTTTCGGTACAGGAGGCGATGGCGTGGACCGGTCCAGCGTATAGGCATCAGCACGTTCAGTCAGAAGATCGGATTCCAACAAATCCTTTGTCACCTCTTCCACGAAAAGCGGGACACCGTTGGATCTGGCGGCGATCAGATGGTAAACTTCGTCCGGGACGGTTTTGCCTTTGGCAATATCGTTCACGATCTCTTTGACCTGCACGAAGTCCAGTTGTTGGAGCGCGACGTGCATCAGGTTGTGTGATTGTGGCCAGCCCGGATCAAAGCCCGTACGATAACTCATTACCATCAGCAGGCGCGCGTCCCCAATCCGGTTCACAAGCCGGTCAAGCAGTGTCTTTGTCGTTGGGTCGATCCAATGCGCATCTTCAAACAGCAAGAGGGTCGGGGTTTCCTGCGCCGAGTTGATCATATGATTGACCAGCATTTCCAGCGTCTGCTTCATGATCTGCTCAGGGGTCAGATCCAGCGGGCCAAGCCTGTCTTCAAACGGGACCGACAATAGTGCCGCAGCCAGTTTCAGTGACCCTTCAGAAGGATCGCCCAGGATGCTGGAAATCTTTTCCAACTTTTCGTCAGCACCGTCATTAGCCCGAAGTTCGGCTGCATTTTCAAACTGGCGAATGATCGGGTACAGCGCACTTGCATCATGGAAGGGTGAACACTGAAAGCGTAGCTGCTGATGGTCTGGACCCGGGATCTTGCGGCGAAGCTCTTCGATCAGCCTGGACTTTCCTATACCCGCCTCGCCCGAGACCGACACCACCTGACCAAGGCCCTGGCAGGCCAGCCTCCACTTGCTTTGAAGGGTTTCGTGCTCCTGCGTGCGCCCGACCAATGAACTCATCCGGGCGTCGTCTGCCGCAAGGAAGCGGCTGACAGTCTGGCGCGTGCCGGTGACCTGCCAAGCTTCGACTTCTTTGGCAAAGCCTTTCAATTGAAAAGTGCCACGGCGCACATATTCGAAAGCTTCACCCGCCAGTTCCTGGGTCGTCGGCGCCACAATCATTGTACCCGGATCAGCCATCGATTGAAGCCGTGCGGCCAGGTTCGGGGTCTCGCCCATGGCCGTGCCGTCTTCGAACATCTTCTCTCCCCGCAGGTCACCGACGACAACCAGGCCGGTCGCGATCCCGATGCGGACTTCAAGATGTGCATGCGTGCGGATTTCCGGAATTTCGCGAATAATTCGAAGACCTGCATGAATGGCACGTTCCGGATCGTCTTCATGCGCATGCGGAAAACCAAAAAACACCATGATGCCATCGCCATAGTAACTAGCGATATGACCATCAAAAGCCGCAACTGCAGCAGCGCAGGTCTCCTTGAACAGTCTCAGAACTTCGGCCAGATCTTCGGGGTCCAGCTTCTGCGATATAGCCGTCGACCCAACAAGATCGATAAACATGACCGTCAGCTGTCTACGCTCGGCAACGATGTTGGGTACCTGACTTGCGCGTTGTGTTGCTGCGGGCCCTTGGTTTTCTTCCCGCATGGCTTTCAGAAAGCGGCGCCTGGGTCCTAGGGGCAGGCCAATTGTGACAAGGTCATCGTCACTCAGTTCCGACAGATCGCCCGGCTCGATCTCGTGCCGTGAAAAGGCATCGACATATTTAGACAAGCCGTGTCTGGCCAGCCAGTCCTTAGTATCAGTCATTCGACTGCCATGCATGTCGGCGGTGGCGCGATGCCATGCAGTCCCCATTTCTTTTAGCCAGTACAATTTACCCGGGAGTAGTCGGGAGAAATCTAACCCTATCAAGGACGACCCAGCAATTCGGGTCAAGTCTTCAAATTTAGAGAGAAACTGTTTACTGGCCAAAAATATCGGCGACTTTCGCCCTTATTCGTCAGCCGGAAAATCGATGTGGACATGATTGCCGTCCGGATCCCAGACATTCAACTGCACTATATTGACTGCCGTCAGAACAGCACGGCGATAGAGAACATCGTTTACTTTGAGGTGAGCTTCGAAACTGTCCAACCCGTTTGCCGAAAAGGCGAAATGCTCGAGCTTCAGCTCGGCCTCCGATCCCGCGGCTTCGATCTCGACACCAACAAGATGCACGTAAGCGTGTTCACCGACATAAAGCCAGGCTCCGGGAAAGGGGAAGGGCGGGCGTGGGCCGACCTGCATCCCCAGCACTTTTCTGTACCATTCGATCATCTCCTCCAAACGTGTAGTGCGCAGGTTGACATGATCCAGCGTCGCGATCCCCATGACCTAGCCTCGCGTCCATTTGATCGAACATCCCATTGACGGACTCTGATGCCGGGGACCTTGCCCGGTCTGTGCAATCTGCAGCATGGCATTGACCAGCTCCGGTTCGCGCTCGCCTGTCTGGCTGCGGCCCAGATTGTCCAGACGGCCACGGTATTGCAGTCTTCCATCCGCATTCAGCCCAAAGAAATCGGGTGTGCAAACAGCACCATAGGCCTTTCCTATAATTTGACCTTCGTCTACGAGATAGGGAAAGTTGAACCCATTTTCCCTCGCGAATTCCAGCATTTTCTGCGGTGCATCTTCGGGATACTCCCGATAGTCGTTTGACATGACCGCCAATACCCCAATCCCCTTCGACATCAACAGGCCCGTGTCCTGTGCAAGCCGGACAGTGATCGTTTTGACGTAAGGGCAGTGGTTGCAGATGAAGGCGATCAGCAATCCGTTTTGCAGGTGATCGGACATGGTGAAAGAATGACCATTCGGGTCCCTGAGCGTGAAATCCGGGGCCTGCCAGCCGAAATCGCAGATAGGAGTGTCGAGCAGCATGAAAACCTTTTATTTGACCTGTTGACGTGTTCCCGCCAGCTTAGCTGACAGGAACCGATAAGTAGAGCGTGATTTCCGGCGCTAAATTTTCAACTGATTACGACCGGAAAACGTATCCAAATCAGATCAGCAGCGTTGACAGGCTTGGAAAATAGCTGAGCAGAAGCAAAACCAAAGTTACCGCGATCAGGAATGGCCAAAGCGATTTCAGGATTGAGCCGGGCGATGTGCCGCTCATGGATGAGGCGATGTACAATCCGATCCCGACCGGGGGTGTCATCAGCCCAAGCACAAGGTTCAGGCAGGCAACAATGCCAAATTGATAGGGGCTGATATCGTATGAACCGGTTGCAATTGGCAGCAGGATCGGAGTGATCAGGATAATCGCGGCGATGCCATCGATCACCATTCCAACCAGCAAAAGCGCCAGATTCACGATCAGCAGGAACACGAACGGGTCCGAAGTGACGGAGGTAATCAGCCCAGCCAGTTGCTGTGGTATTTCCTCATAGATGATGACCCAGCCGAACACGCTGGCTGCCGAGATCATGAACAGGATCATCGAGGCATTGGCCGCCGTGCGTTTGAACATCTGTGCCAGGTTGCCCGGCTTCAGGTCCCCGTAAACCAACCAGCCCACCAGAAACGCGATCAGGGATGCGATTGCGGCGGATTCGGTCGGTGTGGCGATCCCGAACAGAATACCACCTATGATCGACATCGGGATCAGCAGGGCAGGGGCGGCGCTGATCACGGCCTTGATGGTTTCGCTGCGTGTCATCCAGTTCCCTTTCGGGAACTGCTGCCGCCACCCAATCAAGGTAATGACCAAAGCGAATGAAGCAGCCAAGATAAAACCGGGCAGAATCCCGGCAATGAACATGTCACCAATCGGGATCTGTGCCAGTACGCCGAAGATGACAAACATCATCGACGGCGGTATGACCGGAGCCAGAAGCCCGCCTGCGGCAGTCGTGGCAGCGGCAAAACCCTTGTCATAGCCTTCTTCCTTCATCGCGGGGACCATGGCGCGCGACATCACCGCGATCTGCGCCGTCGCAGACCCGATGATTGCCGCCATAAACATGTTTGCCAGCAAGTTGATATAGGCCAGCCCGCCGCGAAACCCGCCGACGAACACCCGGGCCAGCGCGACAAGGCGCCGCGTCATACCGCCTTCGTTCATCAATTCTCCGGTCAACATGAACAGAGGAATTGCCAGAAGGCCGTAATTCTCAAGGCCTCCGAACATTTTCTGCGCGAAGCTGTCATAAAGAACCGTGTTGCCGCTTTCCCAGATGTACCAGATGGCGGTGATCGCCAGCACGATCGCCACGGGCACGGACAGAAGTAAAGTAGCCAGAAAGACGATGGGGCTCATGGCTGTGCCCCTTGCTCTGGGGTGCTCAGCAGATGCATGGTGGAATGCAGCGTCGCGCCCAGTGCGAAAAGCCACATCACCAACCAGAACAGGTACTTTGGCAGGCCCAGGGTCAATGTCGGCTCGGCATAGATAAAATTGAATGTCTGACCTTGAAATACCGCCACATCGAATCCGTTGCTGGCAATGTCCAGCGGAAGGAACCAGCGCCAGCAGAACCACAGCATCGCAAGGGAAAAAGCAAACACGACCACGTCCACACTCTTGCGGATCAATCGTTTCGCGCGTCCGGGCACGTTGTCGGAAACAATGGAGATCGACACCGAACTGCGATGATGCAATGCGGAAGACGCGCCCAGAAAAGTCATCCAGACCATCGCGTAAATCGCCAGCTCATCAACCCAGAACAGGGCATTGCCCGCCGTGCGCGTCACGACATTCAGCAAAATCAAAACCGTTATGCAGACCGCCAGAAAGGCAGCGCACCACAACTCGACCCGCGCTAAGCCTGCCGACAGCCGATACAACATCGCTGTTCTCCCGTGAAAAAGGGCGCAGGATCGAGCTGCGCCCTCTTCGTCATGTCGTTTTCGTTATTTTGTTTCTGCCGCAGTCTGCCGCAAAGCGTCAAGGGAAGAGGTCTTCTGGGACCAAATCGCATTCCATTCCTCGATGGCGTCGCCGAAGAACGAGGCGTCGACCTTTTTGTAAGCCTTGCCTGTTCCTTCGATCTGCTCCAGCCATTTGGCATCGTTTTCAACGTAAGCATCAATGGTGCTGTCGACATGCTTGGCCATAAGTTCCGCAATCATCGCGCGGTCTTCTTCGGACAAACCAGCCCAGACCTTGGCCGAAACCAGACCGACCATTGGGAACATCATGTGATCTGACTGCACGATCGTGTCGGCGTGTTCATAATATTTCAGTACCCAGATCAGCTCGGCGTCCATGTCTATGGCGTCGACCTGACCATTGGCCAGCGCATCATAGACGGCAGGCAAGGGCATGGGCGTGGGTGCTGCGCCCACCGCGTTGTAGAAATCCAGGATCGGTGTGAAGGGCGTGATCCGCAGTTTAAGGCCCGACAAGTCTTCGGCGGATGAGACCTCGCCACGGCTTACGATCTGACGCAATCCGGCCATCCCATATCCCAGTCCAACGACACCTACCTGCCCTGGCAATGGTTCCAGCATGTATTTGGCGGTGTCAGACCGCAGAATGCGCCCTGCGTGCCCAATGTCATCTGCCAGATAGGGCGCATAAAACGCCCCCAATTCAGGCGCACGGTTGGAAACCTCGGCCACCGTCATGAAGGCCATGTCCAGCGCGCCGGTCTGCAATTGTTGCAGCATTTCGGCCTCATTGCCCAACTGGCGGGCCGGGAAAACCGATACCGAATGTGCGCCGCCACTGGCCTCATTCAACTCAGCCCCGAACGACTCGGCGGCTTTGGTCCAGATATGCGGTGGCGGCGTGATCAGACCCAACCGAAACTCTTCGGCGTGAATGGCCACGGACGACAGTGCCAACGCAGCCGCAGAGGCGGCGATTTTTGCGAAATGTCTCATTACTTCCCCTGTTTGATCTTGTTTTACAACGTGACCCAGCCCTCGGGCGGTTCCTTTCCCGGGTGCACAGCCTGACAATTGGGGCAGGTGCGGTCTTGTTCCGAGGCATAGAACTTCTGATAAACCGGAGGCAGGTCATCAACGATGGACTTTAGCTGCATTTCTGCACGATGCACCAGTGATCCGCATTCGAAACAATACCATTCGATGGCGTCCAGCTCTCCGGTCTGGCGCTTGGGTTCAATTACAAGCCCGATCGAGCCTTCCTGAGGGCGCTGTGGTGAATGGCGCACATGCGGAGGCAGCAGGAAAACTTCACCTTCACGGATCGGAACATCATAGAACTCCTCTCCGTCATAGATTTTCAGCACCATGTCGCCTTCAAGCTGGTAGAAGAATTCTTCAACCGGATCATCGTGGTAATCGGTTCGCTTGTTTGGCCCACCTACAACGGTAACCATCAGATCGGCATTTTCCCAAACCTGACGATTCCCTACGGGCGGCTTGAGCAGATGGCGATGCTCGTCGATCCAGGCCTTAAAGTTGAACGCTTTCAGTTTTGACATGTCCCACTCCCTATCCTGGAAAGTTTGGCGCGTTTTTCCATAACCGCAAAGAAATTATCAGCATCTCGCTATCCGATTTCCTTATACTGCTAGGCATCACCCGGCTCAGACGCGCAGCCCGCTTTCATCAAATGCTTTGCGAATGATCGCTTTTTCCGCGTCGTTCAGTTCCAGCATCGGCGGGCGTACACGGCCACCGACCTGACCCAGCAACTCTTGCCAGTATTTCCCGAATGCAGTGGGTTTGCCCGCAGGACGGGCGCGTTTCATCGCATTGCGGACTGGGTTCAGACTGTCAAAGACACGCCGCGCTTCATCCGCCTGTCCCGCAAAGGCCAGACGTGTGTATTCGTTCATTCTCCGATCGACCGTGCTTTGCAGTTGGTAGGGCGGAGAGGAGCAGAGATACAGCTTCCAGTCCAGTTCCAGTATGTTGTCCAGCCATTCATGTTCGGCCGAAGTCGAGACGTGGATCCTGTCGCCCACCATATGGGTCAGCTTCACGTACATCTCACGCGGAACCGAATACTTAATGGCCACGATATTCGGCAAATCAGCAATGCGGGCGCATTCTTCAGGTTGCATCAAATAGCCGCTGTCAGGATGGCTCCACATGGCGATGCCGATATCCAGCTCTTCGCAGAAGCGCTTGTAGTACTGATACAAGACCTCGCCACGATCCTGTACGAAACTCAGAACCGGGGCGTGAAGAACGATGTAATCTGCACCGCAATTCTGGGCGTAATGCGCCAGGTCCAACGCCGTATTCATGTTCTGGTCCGAGACCGAGACGATTACACCGGCTTCGCCTGCGCATTCGTCGACCGCGATTTCGAAGTTACGCTTGCGCTCTTCGATGCTCATTGAAAAAAATTCGCCCTGTTTGCCGGCGACGAACAGGCCCTGGATGTCCAGGTCATCGATCCAATGGCGGATGTTGGCGCGCAGTCCCGATTCATCCAGAGACAGGTCATCATTGAACGGGTTCAATGCAGCTGCCCATATCCCAGTCATATGTTCGCGGGCATAGGCCTTCGCGTCGTGTTTTGAGTACTTCATTTTCAGCGTGGTCCCAGTGGCATTGATATGAAGAAAAGCACACTGAGCGGGTCGATCCAGCGCTATTTCGGAGAAATGGCTATCTGAAAAACATATACCACCAACTTACCAATTCAGATTTTTTTAATGCTGGTCTAGGGTCCAGACATGAAGATCGCAGTCATTGGAACCGGCGCAATCGCGCAATATGTGCAGCGCATGTTGCCAGAACATGGGCATGATTTGGCGGCCATTCTGGTCAGGCCACAGCGCGTTGATCCCAAATCGCCTATGTCAGTCGGTTCGGTTGATGACCTGCCGGCTGGAATCGAAGTGGTTCTGGATTGCGCGGGGCACGAGGCATTGGCCGGGTTGGGTCCGGAAATTTTGGCGCGAGGGCTGGATATCATCAGTGTCTCTGCCGGGGCACTTGCGGATCAGCAGGTCAGTGACCGGCTGGACAGGGCCGCGCGAAAGGGTGGGGCGCGGATGCATCTGGCAAGCGGCGCCATAGGCGGGCTGGACTGCCTCAGCGCCGCAGCGGTCGGTCCGCTCAAATCCGTTACATATGTGGGGCGCAAGCCGCCGGCGGGGTGGAAAGGATCACTTGCTGAACACAGTCTTGACCTCAGCAGTATCACCGCGGCTGAAACTCATTTTCAGGGTTCCGCGCGAGAGGCGGCTCTGGCTTACCCCAAGAACGCAAATGTCGCCGCTGCCGTCGCCTTGGCGGGTGTGGGATTCGACAGCACACAGGTTCGTCTGATCGCCGATCCGACGATCCACAAGAACATTCACGAGGTCGAGGCCGAAGGTGATTTTGGCACTTTTCAGTTTAGGATCAGCGGAACCGCGCTGCCCGACAACCCGCGAAGCTCGGCGCTTGCGGCCATGAGCGTGCTGTCCAAGCTGGATCAGCTTTGCAAGCCGATTGTGCTGTAGCCATGGTGGGGCGTCATTCTCGCATCGTGGACCGCGCCTTGACCCGTCTGAAACTGCGACAACTGCGTCTGCTGGTCGCGGTGGGCGCGCATGGAAACATTCAGAATGCCGCGCGGGAGTTGGGAATATCTCAACCAGCAGCAACCAAGATGATTCAGGATCTTGAACTGGACTTTGAAGTCAAACTGTTCACACGCACCAATCGAGGCGTTGTGCCAACCGTTTTTGGCGAAACTCTCATACGTCACGGGAAACTGATATTTGCTCAGGTTTCAAATGCCGCGCAGGAACTGGACGATCTGAACGAAGGAAACTCCGGCCGTGTCGTGGTGGGCACGTTGCTTGCGGCGTCCACCAGCCTGTTGCCTGCCGCCATTGAACTGCTGCTGGAAGACCGCCCGAACGTCGCGGTCAAGATCAGCGAAGGGACCAGCGAGGTACTTATGCCTCGGCTTCTGTCGGGTGAGATCGACATGGTTGTAGGACGTCTGCCGTCGCACCGGCATCGTGACAAGATTCGGCAGGAAAAACTGTTCGAGGATCGGATATTGGCCATTGTCGGCCCTCGGCACCCACTGGCGGGCCGGGACGCCGTGACCTTTGCGCAAACCAAACCGTTTGGCTGGATCCTCCCCCCGCAAGAGACAACTTTGCGACGTCAGGCGGATCATTTTTTTGTCGGTCAGCAGCAATATGTGCCACCGGTCGCGATTGATTCCGTGTCCTATCTGACGAACCGGGCGCTGCTGCAATCACGTGACCTGATCGGCCTAATGCCTGCCGAGGTCGTCGCCCAGGATATCGAAAACGGGCATCTTGCCCAGCTCGCCTGGGTGGTTCCGTTTGGGCAAGGGCCAATAGGTGTGTCCTTCCGTGCGGACGACGATCTGTCGCCTGCGGGGCGAGCTTTCAAAACAGCTCTGCATCGCGCGGCGCAGAGCAGACAGACCAGATATTCGCCAAATTGATATCCGTATTCGCGCAATGCGCTTGAAGTAATACGAGGCATCGAGCGATCAAAAATCAAGGCAAATGGAGGCCCCGATTTCATGTATCCAGAGCTCAAGCTTTTCATCGGCGGCACGTGGCGAAAAACCGGTCGCGATATCCCGGTTGTCAACCCGGCGACCGAGGAAGAACTCGGTCGATTGCCTTGCGCATCGGTGAAAGACCTGGACGACGCGCTGCAAGCGGCCGTCGAAGGCTTTCGACTGTGGCGCCGTACACCGCCGCGTGAGCGTGCGGATACGATCCTGCGGGCGGCAGCCCTCATGCGTCAGCGACAGGAAGAAATCGCGCATTCCATCACTCTGGAACATGGCAAACCCCTAAAGCAGGCCCGGCTGGAGGTCATTCGCGGTGCCGAGTTCTTTGAATGGGATGCGGGCGAGGCGATGCGGACCTATGGGAGGATCATTCCGGCAGCTCAGGGTCACAAGTTTGCAGTTCATCACCAGCCTGTTGGCGTTGTCGCCGCGTTCTCGCCGTGGAACTTCCCCATGAGCCAACCTGCCCGGAAAATCGCCGGTGCTTTGGCCTCTGGCTGTTCGGTGATCCTGAAGGCTGCGGAAGAAACGCCAGCCGGAGCTTTACACATAGCAAAAGCGTTCGAAGATGCCGGTCTGCCTCCGGGGGTTCTGAATTTGGTGTTCGGTGAACCGTCCGAGATATCCGGCCACCTGACCCCGCAGGACCCCGTTCGCTTGGTAGCCTTCACAGGCTCGACAACCGTTGGGCGCCATTTGACCACTTTGGCGGCCCGGCATGACACCCGAGTGCTTATGGAGTTGGGCGGCCACGCGCCGGTCATTGTTTGCGAAGATACGGATGTGCAATCAGCGGCTGTTTCAAGCGCGGTGCGCAAAACGCGCAATACCGGTCAGGTCTGCACGTCGCCAACCCGTTTTTTCGCACATGAGAGTATATTTGACGCCTATGCGGCTGGGTTTACCGCGCGGGCTAAAGCCACAGTCGTCGGCAATGGGCTTGAAGCAACGGTTGAAATGGGCCCAACGGCCAACGACCGGCGCGTGCCGGCTTTGACAGAACTGGTTGAAGACGCGGTGGCACAGGGGGCAACGCTTGCCACCGGCGGATCGCGGCTTGGTGAACGGGGATATTTCTTTGAACCCACGGTGCTATTGAACGTTCCCGAAACGGCGCGGATCATGCGCGAGGAGCCGTTTGGACCGGTTGCCGTGATCAATTCGGTGGCTTCGCTGGATGAGGCAATCGATCTGGCGAATTCAGTTCCCTACGGTCTGGCCGGATACGCTTTCACCAACCGGGCGGATTACATCGACCGTCTGATCGACGAGGTCGAGGTCGGCAATCTGTCGATCAACACACTTGAAGCATCCATGCCTGAAACACCCTTTGGGGGCGTGAAATCCAGCGGCTATGGTCGGGAAGGCGGAACCGAAGGCCTTGAGAATTACATGACGGTCAAGAACGTCTGGCATTCGGCTAAGATCATCTGAAAAAGAGATCCCGATCCTCGTGCTCGTTCACTTTTTCATGGCCGTGCCAGGCTTTTTTCTTTCGAAACCGACCAAAGGGCAACGCAACGAACAGTGCGCGGCTTCGGTTGTGATTTCAGAACCTGTGGAAGCAGCAGAGGCGGCCATAGTGCCTTTGCTGACAAAGGCCCCGAACGGCGGGTCATGACCTATGTCAATGACAGTACGCCTGACGTGATGTCCATTGGCCGGGAATTTCTGGCCGGACTGTGCGACAATAACCATCGCTCCCTTTTGCCGGTGGTGATCAGCGTTCTGGCTGACCTGCTGGGGGATTTCTGCCGGGCGGCCTGAACTCCGGAGGGACAGATGAATGCTTCGTTGAAACTAACTGCAGCAATCTTTGCCGGACTCTGGGTCTTTGCCCACGCTGCATCGGCCAAGGTTATCTCCGAGGCCGTTGCAATACATCAGAGCATCGACCCGAAGGCGGACACACCAATCCTCGCCTTTCGGTTTGAGCTGAGGTCACCGCAAATCCCTGCCGGGGCTACAGGGCTCCAAGACTTCTTTGCATATTTGGAGGATCAACATGGCTGATGGATGTGCATGTGACCGCCAGGCCAACGTGTATTTGAGTGTAGATCACGCCCTTGAGCGCGGTCTTTCTGTGGCCGATCCTCTTACTGAAACCGAGACTTTGCCGCTGAAACAGGCGATAGGCCGGGTTCTGGCCGAGGATTGCACCAGTAAGGTCGACATGCCCGCCTTCGACAACTCTGCCATGGATGGCTATGCCATCCGCACCAGAGATCTGGGCGACGGACCGGTATTCGAACTTCCCGTGGCCGGACGCGTGGCTGCGGGCGACCCCGGCGACCATGATGCACCCGAAGGCAGCGCTTTGCGCATCTTTACGGGGGCTCCTGTGCCGCCTGACTTCGATGCTGTGCTGATGCAGGAAGATTGCGATCTCGTGATCGACAGGGTTCGATTCAGCCGCCGCCCCAAACCCGGCCAGAATATCCGGCGTGCGGGGGAAGATCTTCTTGCTGGGGGTCCGATCCTGCAGCGCGGCTGCGAAATTGGACCGCGTGAGGTGGCAGCCCTGGCATCCGCCGGGTACGGCGAGGTCTTGGTGTTCCGAAAACTGAAGGTTACGATCTTTTCGACAGGTAGCGAGCTGCGCCAACCGGGCGAACCCCTTGGCCTCGGCCAAATCTACAACTCGAACCGTTATATGCTGCTGGCGTTGTTGCAAAAACCCTGGATCGAACTGAACGACCGGGGGCCGGTCGAAGATGACCCGGCCCGTCTTGGACGGGTTCTGCGCGAGGCATGCGATACCTCGGATCTGATCGTTACAACCGGGGGAGTGTCCGTAGGGGATGAAGATCACATGCCCCGACTGTTCAGCGAGATCGGCGGCGAAACCGATGTCATGAAAGTCGCGATGAAGCCAGGGAAACCGGTCATGTTCGGGCGGCGCGGACGTGCTCTCTATGTTGGTCTGCCAGGCAACCCGGTTTCGGCTTACGTGACATGGCAGATAATCGGATCACAGATGATGGCGCGCCGCGCGGGTCTGCGTCACATGCCTCAGACACCTGTTCAGGCGGTGCTGGCCGAACCCTTGCAGCGTCACGCGGGTCGGCAGGAATATCGACCGGTCCAGATTGACGGCTCCTCGCCGGATGGCCTTCTGAGGTTGCGCCTGATGGCACCATCCTACAGTGGCCGTGTGGCTTTGCTGGCGCAGGCAGACGGGTTGGTGACCATACCGGCAGAGGCCGAGGACCTGCCCGCAGGGCATACGCTTGAATTGTTGCGGTTCTGATCCCCTCACACGCGGCGGTGCCTTTGGCGTTGTAACAGCAACCCCGCAATCACGGAAGACAACCGGACGATGGCCGGGCGGCTTCGCATGGAACGTTGATCTTCGCGCGATGGCTGCACGGGCCCGTCACCCATGCATTGGTAATTTGCTCAGTCGTCCAACAGTCTATCCGAACACGAGCCTGAAAATTGTCGCAACTGATAAACTCCGTGACGGATTACGCCGTGACTGAGTCCGTTCAGGTGGCTCAAGATGCATCGACGCACAAAGGGTTAAGGACTCATCCATATGCGGTATTCGGCACTCGCGATCATGCGGCAGGTTTTGAACGGGCACCGGGGCTGGACACCGGCATGGCGCGATCCCGAACCTCAATCAAGCTATGACTTCATCGTGATTGGCGGCGGCGGTCATGGCCTTGCTACGGCATACTATCTGGCCAAGGAACACAACGCCGCAAGAGTGGCCGTTCTGGAAAAAGGCTGGATCGGCGGCGGTAACGTGGGGCGGAACACGACGATCATTCGCGCCAATTACCTGTTGGAGGGCAACCAGCCTTTCTATGAACTGTCGCTGAAACTGTGGGAGAACCTGGAGCAGGACCTGAACTACAATGCGATGGTCAGCCAGCGCGGTATTCTGAACCTTTGTCACACGGATGCGCAGCGAGACGCGTATCGCCGCCGTGGCAATGCAATGATGTTCACCGGTTCTGGGGCCGAACTTCTGGATACGGACGGCGTTCGCGCGATGTATCCGTTCCTGAACTTTGACGATGCACGTTTTCCGATCAAGGGCGGTCTTTTGCACCGTCGTGGCGGCACGGCGCGTCATGACGGTGTGGCCTGGGGCTATGCCCGTGCCGCGGATCAACGGGGTGTCGACATCATCCAGAATTGCGAAGTCACCGGGTTCCGCATCGAAAACGGAAAACTGCTGGGTGTTGAAACCACACGGGGATATATCGGCGCCAAGAAAGTGGGCGTGGCGGTGGCCGGTTCTTCCGGCCGCGTGATGGCTCAGGCGGGAATGCGTCTGCCGATCGAAAGCCACGTGCTACAGGCCTTTGTGACCGAAGGGCTGAAACCGGTTCTTGACGGGGTGATAACTTATGGCGCCGGACATTTCTATGTCAGCCAATCGGACAAGGGCGGGCTGGTCTTTGGTGGCGATATCGATGGCTATAACACCTACGCCCAACGCGGCAACCTGCCTGTGGTTGAGGATGTGGCCGAAGGTGGCATGTCCCTGATGCCGATGATTGGCCGCGCGCGCCTGCTGCGGATGTGGGGCGGTGTGATGGATATGTCGATGGATGGCTCGCCGTTCATAGATCACACCGGAATTGACGGGCTCTATTTCAATGGTGGCTGGTGCTACGGCGGTTTCAAGGCAACGCCAGCATCGGGTTTTTGTTTCGCGCATCTTATGGCCACCGACCGACCGCATGAAGTTGCAACTGCCTATCGTCTGGACCGGTTCAAAACCGGACGGATGATTGACGAAAAAGGCGTGGGCGCACAGCCCAACCTGCACTGAGGAGGCCCGGACATGATCATAAATCATCCATTGCTTGGCCCGCGAGACGCATCCGAATTCACCTATCTGGGTGACGCGAGCCTGATCAATCGGCCCGACTGGCAATCAGACTCGGCTGCCGCAGAGTTTCACGACTATCTCTACCTGCGCGACAACCCCGCAGGAACCCATAGTGAGTTGTGGTTTCACGAGCAGGGCGACCGCTCGTGGCTTGTTGTGACACGCAACACGCTGACCCATGAAATTCTGGCAACAGAACTGGCGCGGGATGTAGCCCGCAAGACGGGGCGGGGAAAATGACCCAGAACAGTCGTTTGCAGGGCGGTCTGATCGACCGGTCCAAAAAGCTGCGCTTTACCTTCGATGGCAGATCCTACGAAGGTTATCAGGGCGACACGCTGGCCTCGGCTCTGCTGGCCAATGACGTACGGTTGGTTGGCCGCTCGTTCAAATACCACCGCCCACGCGGTGTGCTGGCCTCGGGCTCGGAAGAACCCAACGCGCTGGTTGAGCTGCGCACAGGCAACCGGCAGGAACCGAACACACGCGCGACCACAATTGAATTGTTCGACGGGCTCGAGGCGAAATCGCAGAACCGCTGGCCCTCGCTCGCCTTCGACGCGCTGTCAATCAATGACCGGTTCTCACCGTTTTTGACGGCGGGTTTCTATTACAAGACCTTCATGTGGCCCAAGGCGTTCTGGGAAAAGCTCTATGAGCCGATGATCCGCAAGGCGGCCGGTCTGGGCAACCTGACGAAAGAAGCTGACCCGGACATCTACGACAAAGGCTATTTGCATTGCGACGTACTGGTTATCGGAGCCGGTCCTTCTGGCCTGATCGCAGCCTTGACGGCGGCGCGGTCTGGCGCGCGGGTCATTCTGGCCGACGAGGACAGCCGGATGGGTGGGCGTCTGTTGTCTGACTGTGACCGGTTCGAGGGCATTTCGAATGCGGATTGGGTCGCGCAGACACTGGGAGAGCTGGCGTCGATGGACAATGTGCGCCTTCTGACGCGCACCACTGTGTTCGGCACCTATGATCACGGCATTCACGGCGCGCTTGAGCGGGTCTCGGATCACCTTGCAGTGCCCGAAGCGGGGAAACCACGCCAGATTCTGTGGCGCATTTACGCGAAGCACTCGGTGCTTTGTGCCGGCTCTACCGAACGTCCGATTGCTTTCGAAAACAACGACCGACCGGGCATAATGCTGGCGGGCGCGATGCGGGCCTATGCAAACCGCTGGGCTGTGACACCGGGCAAGCGCGTGGCGATCTTCACCAACAACGATGAAGGACACCGCGCCGCGCAGGATCTGATCAAAGCCGGGATCAAGGTTGTCGCTGTTATCGACCCGCGCCGCGATGCTCCGCGCATCGCCGAATGTGAATTGCTGGCGGGTGCGCAAGTCATCGGCGCGCAGGGGCGTCTGGGGCTGAAATCGATCACCGTGCAGATGGCCGATGGTCAGACCCGCCCGATTGAGGTCAGCGGTCTGGGCGTTTCGGGTGGATGGAACCCGAATGTGCAACTGACATGCCACCAACGCGGTCGCCCGCAATGGTTCGAACCGCTTGCAGCCTTCATCCCGCCGGCCGAGTTGCCGAAGGGTATGGTTGTCGCCGGTGCCGCCGCTGGCAACCTGACCAGCCACGGGGCGATCGCCTCGGGCACCAATGCGGCACTTGCGGCGCTGGACGGATTGGGGATCACGGCCTGCCCGGTCGACCTGCCGGAAGCTGAGGATGATGCGATCCGTATCACCCCGTTCTGGAACGTGCCCGGCAAAGGCCGCGCCTGGCTGGATTTCCAGAATGACGTGACCGTAAAGGACGTCAAACTGGCCGAACAGGAAGGGTTTCGCAGTGTCGAGCATCTGAAACGCTATACAACTCTTGGCATGGCGACCGATCAGGGCAAAACCGCGAATGTCGGCGCGCTGGCCGTGATAGCCGAGATCACCGGCAAGAGCATTCCCGAAACCGGCACAACCATCTTCCGGCCACCTTACACGCCTGTGGCGATGGGCGCCTGGGCCGGGCGCTCGGTCGGGAAAGAGTTCAAACCTACGCGACTGACGCCCAGCCACCAATGGGCTGAAGAACAGGGCGCGGTATTCGTCGAGGTGGGCCCTTGGTTGCGTGCGCAGTGGTTCCCCAAGGCTGGTGAAACCCATTGGCGCGAGTCGGTGGACCGCGAGGTTCTGGCAGTACGCAACGGTGTCGGCGTTTGCGACGTGACCACGCTGGGCAAAATCGACGTGCAGGGCGCGGATGCGGCAGAGTTCTTAAACAAGATCTATTGTAACGGCTTCGCCAAACTGCCGGTGGGCAAAACCCGCTATGGCCTGATGTTGCGCGAAGACGGCATAGCCATGGATGACGGCACCGCCGCCCGCCTGGCCGAGGATCACTTTGTGGTCACCACCACAACCGCAAACGCGGTTGGTGTCTATCGCCACATGGAGTTCGTGCATCAATGCCTGTTTCCGGACATGGATGTGCAGATGATCTCGACCACCGACGCCTGGGCACAATATGCCATAGCGGGCCCGAAATCCCGTGAGTTGCTGCAAAAGGTCGTTGATGACGGCTATGACATCAGCAACGAAGGTTTTCCCTTTATGGCGTGTCGAGAGGTGACCATTGCCGGGGGTATCCCGGCGCGGTTGTTCCGCATCTCGTTCTCGGGCGAACTGGCCTATGAACTGGCTGTGCCAACCCGGTACGGTGACGCGCTGATCCGACATTTGATGGCGCTTGGAGAACCCTTGGGCGTAACCCCGTATGGTACCGAAGCGCTTGGCGTTCTGCGGATTGAAAAGGGGCACGCCACCGGAAACGAACTGAACGGAACCACCAGCGCCCACAATCTGGGCATGGGGCGCATGGTCTCAACCAAGAAGGACAGTATCGGTGCGACCCTCAGCGGGCGAGAGGCTCTTTCAGACCCGGATGGTCGGGCTTTGGTCGGCATCCAGCCGGTCAGAAACGCCGATACCGTGCTGGCAGGCGGCCATGTGTTTGACGACGGTGCGCCACACCTGCCGGAAAATGATTTGGGCTATGTCACTTCGGCTGCCTATTCGCCGCACCTGTCCAGCAGCATCGGCCTGGCCTTTGTAAAACGCGGGGCGCAGCGATTGGGCGACACCGTGCAGATTGTCAGCCCGGTGGATGACACCAACATCAAAGCGACGCTTGTCAGCGCGCATTTCGTTGACCCCGAAGGAGAACGGCTCCGTGCGTGATTTTGTTGCCAAGACCGCCATTGGCGGCACCGAACCAAAACGGGACGTGGTCGGACCTCTGACCTTTCAGGAACGAGAGGATGTGGCACTGGCATCCGTTTCGGCCAGACTGGGACAAGAAGAGGCTGTGAAGGCCAGGCTTCAAACCGTTTGTGGAATCCCGGCGCCTGACGCGGGGCAATGGGAACAGGGCGAAACCAATAGTCTGCACTGGTTGGGCCCGGATCAGTACCTGTGCGAAGAAACATACACAGGCCCATTGGAGCTGGCCCGGAGGATGGCGGTCGAGTTCGCTGGCATAGCGTCCGTGACCGATCAGTCGGACGTGTTTACACGCATCGACACAACCGGGCAGGGTGCCATCGACCTACTGCAACGCTTGACGGTTCTGGATGTCGAGCAGATGCAGGCCGGAGCCTTCAACCGCACTGCAATCCATCATGTGGGATGCCTGTTGCGTTGTAATGAGGCAGGAACGGATTTCTCGATCTACGCGCCACGCAGCTACGCGATTTCAGTTCACCACATGCTGACCGAGGTGGCCAAAGCCCTTTGACGGACGTTGACCAAAGGACAAGGCCGCGTGTCTTGCACCGCGGCTTCTTTCCTTGCGCTCTTGTGTTGGAGGCAGGCCGAATTCCCGCCGGTAATTGCTTGAGAATGAACTGGCGCTGTCATACCCGACCGACAGCGCGATTTCCTGCAGGGACTGGTCGGTATAAAGCAGCTTCTGCCGCGCCGCATCCAGCCGCAATCTGCGATAATACCCACCGGGGCTGATTCCGGTTTCTTTTTTGAAATGCCGTTCCAATTGCCGCATGGACATACCAACGAGTTTCGAGACCTGCTCGATTGAGATCTTGTTTTCGACATTGTTTGCAAACAGCTCGATGGCCCGCCGAACCGGGCGTGGCAGGCCATTCCGGGTTTGATCTTTGCTATACCCCGGCAGAACCTGCAAAGTACCTGCATCGCGCAAAGTCGCGTATTGAAACCAGCAGGCCGTTTCGACGGCAACCGCATCGGATACCTCATCCGAAATTACGCCCAGCATAAATTCAAACACCGCCGAAGTTCCGGCAAACGACATTCGGTTGCGATCTATGGTATAGAGCGTGTCACACAGGGTCACTCTGTCAAATTGTTCTTTCAAAGCAGCGGTATAGCAGAAATGCGCGCTACAGCTGTAACCATCGAAGAACCTCTCTTCCGCCAGCGCAAAAAGTGAACCGCTGACGGAACCGATCCGCACGCCATGGGACAAAAGCCGCCGCAGCGCTCCGCCTGACGCCTTGCGATCCCTGAACCGGGTTGACGCCCCGGCAAAGACCAATACCACATCTGTCTCATCCACCTCGGACAATGCCTTGTCGGGATTGAAGCTGAGGCGTGAGCTGGACATGACCGGTTGCCCATCTTCTGATACGACGGTCCAGCCAAGACCATCCCTGCGGCTGATCTCATTGGCCACGCGTAACGGGTCAATGGCCATGGACAGGGCAGCAACCGGGAAGTCTTCAAGGCATAGAAATGTGAAATGAGTCATGCTTTGTCTCTTTGCCACCGCAATAACCCAGTTATACCGGTTTAATCAGAACGCCAAACGATGGGCGCGACCGCGTTCGTATAGTTTGCGGTTCAGTTCATCCGCTTCGGGGGCTCCGTATTCCAGTGCAAATACGAACGCATGTGTCAGATAGAAACAGGCCGCGTCATGATCCTGACGTTGTTCGGCCTGGCTGGCCGCCTCGTGGTACAGTCGGATCAGCGCCGGCAGATCGCTATCCGCATGGGCTTGCAGCAGTTGGTCATCGAGTTCTTGAAAATCCAAGGTCAGCCTTTCAGCGATATCGCGATGTTTTTGGTGCGCATGTATTTATACAACGCTTTCAGTCCTTTCTCGCGCCTGAAACCGGATTTTCCAACGCCACCAAACAGGGTCGAGAGTTCGCCAGCAAACACTTGCTGTTAGAGATCTGACCCGCCCTCGGCATGTGCGCCACCACCTGGGATCGGGCCAGACTGTACTGTAGAAAGTCGCCTATGCCTCTTTGCGGGCCTGTTCGATCTGCGTTGCCACCCAGTGGTGAAAACAATGCGTTGGACCATCCATCGCAGGCGAGAAGCGGCCGCCGTCGAATTTGACACCATGACGGCCCTTCTGCATGCCCTCAACCACGAACACATCCTCTTCGAAAACTGTTTTCCAAAGCTGCGCGTTCTTTGCGCGCAACGCTTCGTGCTCGGGTGCGTCTTCCGGTTTTTTGGTGTAGTACAGCTCTATCCTCTCATTCGACCTCTCATGGGTGATCGGATCGATGATGAAGGCAAAGCCATGGTCGCGCTGAACACCCAGCAGGGTGTTTGGGTACACGACGATGTATTCCGCACCTTCGTGCCACTGTTCGCTCAGGTTCTGGAAGTCATCCAGTTTCTCGCCGTTCTGACCTTCGAACTGACGATAAACATAAGTGCCCTGACCCGAATACTTGCCCAGTTCATTGATGTTATAGTGGTCTTCCAGGCGCGAATAGCTGTTAAGACCCGGGTGAACCCAAGGCAAGTGATAGCTTTCGCAGAAGTTCTCGACCGCCAGTTTCCAGTTCGACTCCAGCTCCAGCCGGACAGACGCGCCGGCACCGCCATGATACATCGGCTGATCGAATTCTTTCCAGCGTTCCATCAACTCGCCATGGACCTCTTCGAATTCCGGGGCGTTGCCATCCACATTGACGAAGATAACGTCACGCCAGACATAAGAACGAATGCGGATCAGGCCCAGTTCGGCGAAGTCCAGATCTTCATGCGTGTTCCGTCCGGGGCCGCCGACATGCGGCGCAGTGCGCAACTCGCCATTCAGGCCATAGCACCAGCTGTGATAGGGGCAACGGATCGCGCCACGGATTTTCTGCGGCTTGTCGACCAAAATCATTCCGCGATGACGACAGGTGTTCTGGAAAACACCGATCTGTCCGTCACGGTCGCGCACCATCAGAAGCGGCGTGCCAAGAAAGTCGATCGGATAGGCATCACCCGCTTCGGGAATGTCCTTGCCGAAACCGATGCCCGACCAGTTCGCAAACAGGACCGCATCCCGTTCCTCGGCGAAGACAGCGGGATCGACATAATGCTCGTTCGGCAGACCCTTGGCGGTGTTTACCGGGGTCAGAACAGACGAAAGCCTTGAATGCTTGTTCATCGGTTGCTCCTGAGTAATTCGGAATGCGTTAAACGTTACCCCATTGGCCGGTCGAGCCAGCTTCATTCAATATCAAAAAACCTAATGACCGATTGAGGCAAACTAAACCGAACTCCCGGACAATTCATCCAGCAACCAGTTTTTCAAGGCCAGGGCACCTTCTGTCAGTTGGTCGTCCGGGCGACCGACGAGATAAAAATTGTTTGGGGCGGGTATGCTGAATTCTTCCAGCGCAACAAGTTTTCCCGAGGTCAACATGGGTTGGATCAAGCGTTTCCACCCCAATGCAAGTCCAGCCCCTTTGCGGGCCAACTGCAACGCCAACGCATAGCTGTTCACGCGCGACTGCACCGGTACAACTCCGGTATATCCAACGTCGTGAAACCAAGATGGCCAGGTGGTCCAGGTGTTGTCCTGCGTTTCAAGGTGGATCAGGCGACGCTCGACCAGATCTTCCAGGCTTGCCCCCTTCAGTTCCAAGGCCATCTCGGGGCTGCAGACTGGCGTCAAAGTATCACGGTACAGTTTGGTATGGTTCAGCTGCGAGTTCACGTCACGGCCGTAGCGGATGAAAAAGTCGATATCCGGTCTGTCCGAGAATGGCTTGTCCTGCGCCATCTGGTTCACTTTGACGTACGGATAGTCCTGCCAGAACCGGATGACCGAAGGAGAAAGCCACAATGCCGCCACAGCGGTAGTGGACCCGACCGTCACCGGATTCTCTGAATCACCGCTTCGTATCTTTTCAAGCACCTTCGATACCTGCCGGAACGACGAACCGAGAACTTCGAACAGGTCCTGACCATCCTCGGTCAGTTCCACGCCCCGGTGCTTTCTGACAAACAACGCTGAACCCAATTCGCCTTCCAGCGCTTTTATCTGGTGGCTGACAGCACCCGGCGTAACGGACAGTTCACCTGCAGCTTCTTTGAAGCTGAGATGCCGGGCAGCGGCCTCAAAGGCCGACAATGTCGTGAGCGGAGGAAGATTGTAGTGGCGTCGTGACATGGCTGCTGCGTTACTCAAGGGAAAGAGGTGAGTTCCATTCATCCGAATGTGAGAAAATTTGCAATTGAAATCTATGTTTTTTCCTGCTGTTTGCCGTCTGGTACAGGATCGAATTCGATCAAGAACGAACAGGACGTGTGATGGATACACAAGTTGCTCGCCTCGTGCGCAAAACACAGCTGAGCCCGGACACGTCCGATTTTTGCTTTGAGGTCGAAAACGGCCGCTTCACGGGCCTTCAACCCGGGGCACATGTCGATGTTCATCTGGCCGATGATCTGGTGCGGCAGTATTCACTGTGGAGCTGGAGCCAAGACGGTCGCTTGATCAATGTCGCCGTCAAACGTGACGACGCAGGGCGTGGCGGCTCGGTGGCGATGCACGCGTTGCAAGATGGGTCGATAGTCGAAATCGGCGGGCCGCGAAATCACTTCAAACTCGAAAGCCATGATCGGCACGTCACGTTGATTGCAGGCGGCATTGGGGCGACGCCGCTGGTGGCAATGGCGCGGGAATTGATGAACCGAGGGCAGGATTTTCGGGTCTATTACCTGGTACGGTCAAGGGAATATGCCGCGATGGATGCGCAGTTCCGAACGCTTGGATTGGATGAATGGTATCATTTGCACTGCGATGACACCGACGGTCAGTTTGATTTGGCATCGGTCATGCAATCGATGCCGATGGGTGCGGATGTGTATACCTGCGGACCTGAACCGATGCTGAATGCTGTTCTTGAAGCAAGTGCATCCTTGCGCGGCGGTGCAATCCATTTTGAAAGATTTGCAGCCGCATCTGATATCGAGCACGACACAAACGCCGAATTCCAGGTCGAAATTCAGTCAACCGGCGCGATCTACCCGGTCGGCAAAGAGGAGACCATTCTCGAAGTATTGCAAAACAACGGCGTGCAGGTCGATTTCGGCTGTTCCGAAGGGTTGTGCGGGTCCTGCATCGTTGACGTGGTGTCAGGAAAGGTCGACCACCGCGACGGAATACTCACACCGCAAGAACAGGAAAGCCACGAGTTCCTGTGCACCTGTGTATCGCGGGCCAAGTCCGAGAAACTGGTCCTGAAGCTATAGACAGTATGATAACCACCGCAATTCATAGCATCGCACTGTTCTCGCTAACATAGAAAACGAGGGAGTTTTATAGTCGTTTCACGTAATCGAAGTGTCGGATTTTCAAATTAGAACACTTAACCCATGCTATAGGTGTTTCGCAGTTGGAAGCCCAATAACCACTTACGACGCTGCGATCATGTTTAAAGACATGCTGACTTATCACTAGGACCAGGGATGTCGGCTGGCAGCGAATAATCGGGAGGAGATCTGCAGTAAGGAACGTAATGGGAGCACGCGTTTTTACTGCAAGCCCACACCTGGGCTGAACACAACTCATCATCAGTTTGTGCATCGTGCATGATGGTCCACACCGTGCAGCTCGGTGTCTTCCAGCACTATTTTCTAAAGAACAAAAAACGACACTCAAGGAGGAACGCGCGATATGTCGATACCTGAACCTTTCACGGACGTTGAAATAGAAACGGCTAATTCCGGATTCTATGAAAACTACAGCGTCCCAATTGCCCTGATCAGTAAGGCCATCATGGTCGGGCTGGTCCTTTGGGCCCTGGTTTTCCCTGCGAATGCAAACAGCACACTGGGAAGCCTGAATAGCCAGTTGCTTGAAGTCTTCAACAGCTTCTACATCATCATTGTCGGGTTTTTCTTCCTTTTCCTTGCCGTTGTTGCGATTATTCCTTCCACGGGTCGTCGGGTCATGGGAACGCCAGGGGAAAAGCCTGAGTTTTCCAACTTCTCATGGTTTTCTATGATGTTCGGTGCCGGTCTGGGTGTCGGTCTCATGGTCTTTGCGACAGCAGAACCGCTGGGTCTTTGGGGCTCGAATCCGGTTGTCGTTTCTGGTGATGTCGAAGGTAACACGCCCGAAGCACTGCAATCGGCCTACCGTTTCACTTTCCTGCATTATGGCTTCCACGCCTGGGCAATCTACGTGGTGACTGGTCTGTCCCTGGCCTACTACGCTTATACACGCGACATGCCTCTGACGATCCGCTCGGCGTTGACTCCGCTGTTTGGTCGTTTCGTCAACGGCTTTTTCGGCCATGTGGTCGACGTTTTGGGCGTTGTTGCAACGATCCTCGGCGTGTCCGTAACCATCGGTTTTGGCGTCAGCCAGTTCATCGACGGCCTCTATGCCATCACTGGTATGCAGTGGATCATGGATCTGGGCGGAGAGGTGCCGACCCCCAGCAAGGTTGGTCTGATCTCAGGTTTGGTGGTCATCATGTGCCTGTCGATCATTTCGGCTGTTTCCGGTGTCGGCCGTGGTGTTAAGTACCTGTCGAACCTGAACTTGGTGCTGTCGATCATCTTGCTGGGCACTTTCGTGGTCTTCGGTTCGTTTGTCTTTGCCTTGACCACCTACGGAACTGCGATGGTCGATTATATCCTGCAGTTCCTGTCGCTCAGCTTTAATGCCTATGGCCCGCTGTCGGCCGAAGCATTCGCAGCGGCCCTGCCGGCTGAAGCGCAAGCACACGCCGCAGACCTGATGGGGGGCGCGACCAACGCATGGGGCAGTTTTGACGGCTTCAAAAGCGGTCTGGAAGGTGCGGCAGCCGAGTTGGACGAAGCAACCTTGGCCGCGGCATATGCTGCGGGTGAGCAAGGACGTCAGTTTGGCTGGCAGGCAGGCTGGACCACCTTCTACTGGGCATGGTGGATCGCATTCTCGCCCTTCGTGGGCCTGTTTCTGGCGCGCATCTCCAAGGGTCGCAGCGTTCGCGAGTTCATCCTGGGCTGCGTGTTCGCACCGGCGCTGGTGTGCTTTGCCTGGATGACCGTTCTGGGCGGCACTGCGATCGATCTGGAACTGGCAGGCGCCGCGGAAGGTGCGATCATCGGTGCATCGAACACCAACAAGCTGTTCGTAACCCTGTCCTACATGATCGACGGTGGACTGCTGTCCATGCTGAACGTCATGTGCGTGATCCTGATCATGACCTTCCTGGTGACGTCGGCGGACTCGGGCATTCTGGTCATGAACACCATCATGTCGGGTGGTAGCCAGGAAACCGGTGTCAAGCACCGCATCATCTGGGGTGTGATCCTGACGGCAGTGATCGGCGCGCTGATCCTAGCGGCGGGTGAAAACAACCCGATGGACGCGCTGCGCAATGCCATGATCATCGGTGCGCTTCCGTTCACAATGGTGATGGGCCTGATGTGCGTATCGCTGGCCAAAGCGCTGTTCCGCGACAGTCAGCGTGACAAGCACTCTGCCAGCAGCACACAGGCAGCCGAGTAAGGCATAGGCTTAAGAAAAAACCGGGTCAGGCCGTCCTAACCGGGCGGCCTGTTATTTTTTTGGCAGAGCGTAGCCTTTGAAGTGAAAAACCCAATATCACCCCGAGGTCGAAGATGTGCTGGACTGAGCTGTGAACCAAGTTCAGCTCTTCATCGGACAGCTGCATATCCGGAGCTTTTGTTAGCTCTTGGTGCCGTGGTGACTTTTTTGCCGACCGGGGCCGGAGACACCTGCTGAAGTTGGGTTCCTTGTGCTCGCAACTTTGGCAGGGCTGCGGTAACCAATCGCTTTAACGACCAGCATTGAACGCAGGGCTGCCCGAGGGTGGCCGCGCAGGCACTTAGGACTTTCGTCGAATGTCCCATTGCGGGACGGAAAGTTAGTCTTTCGACCATGCGCGTGCTCCTGGGAAGTCTGATGCTGCTGTTCAGCAGCCTGGCGGTTTTGGCCGAACCATTGTCGTGTGAAGATATGGAGCCCTACATCCGTGCGCCGTTCTCTTTGGGAGAGGCGTTGAACGAAAACGGCGTCTACAGCCTGCTGAACTCGGGTGGGGCCGAAGCGGGATACGTCTTTGAATCGGAACCTTTAGTACCGCTACCCGGTTTTTCCGGCGCGCCGATCAATATTCTGATCGTGCTGGATCTTGAAGGGCGTTTTCTGGACGTGCAGTTGATCGAACATAACGAGCCGATATTTGTCTCAGGGCTGGGAGAGGCCCCGTTCCATAAATTTTTCGAACAATATGGGGGCCTTTCGATATCGGATTCGATCGTTGTCGGAAACCCGTACGGCGATGCAGCACACGGATCCTCATTGGTCTATTTGGACGGGGTTACAAAGGCGACAGCAAGTGTGCGGATCGCGCATGAAACCGTCATGGGCGCGGCTTTGGCCGTCGCGCGCGAGAAAATGCAGGGATTGGCAAGCGCACCGCCTGCATTTCCGAATCCAGATTATGAAGAGGAACTCAACTGGCAGGACCTGGTCGGTCAAGGCATCGCGACACGCAAGGTTTACACAAATGCGGAAGTTGACGCTCTGTTCGATGGCACCCTGTGGGAAGATGACGATCCCGAGGCGCAGGACAGCCCCGACGACCCTTATCTGGACCTCTGGGTTGTAGACGTGGGTCCGAAGTCCATCGCTCGCGCTGTCTTGTCCCAAGACAGTTATGAAGAGTTACAGCGCTTCATGGAAATCTCGGAAAATGACGAACCGATCCTTGTGATCGAAACGGCACGCCATGGTTTGGTCAGCGAAGATTTCGTCCGCAATACATCACCCGACTGGGTTTCGGCAGAACAGGGCGGTTTGCCTGTCGGTCTGCGGGACGCTGATCTGTTGGTCGAGTTGGCCGACGACATACCCGATGGTGTCGCCATGATCTTGCGCACTGACCGGCGCTTGGGCTTCGACCCTTCCCGGGAATGGGTGCTAAAGGTTCTTTCGGTTCGCGAACATGGCATGTTCCAGCCTGAAACTGGTTCTGTCACTTTGGAGGTTGCACACGTCACTCCTGAGAGGTTCTTTGATCGACCAGAGCAGATTGCACCGGCACCGCCCTGGCTTGAAGCGCTGCGAAATCGCCAATCCGATCTGATCATTCTGAGCCTGTTTCTGACTGTTCTGTTGGCCGGTTTGGCACTGCGAATGAATGCTTTGGCCGCCCAGCCACTGTTTACTCCCATACGTCTTGCTGTTCTGGCCTTTGTCACGGTCTTCGTTGGTTGGTGGGGCCAGGGGCAATTGTCGATCGTCACGGTTTTAGGAGCTTTGCGCACTACCCTGGACGGCGGTAGTTTTACCTTCCTGCTCTATGATCCGTTCTCGTTGCTGATCTGGATGGTGACACTTGCAGGTCTGATCGTATGGGGCAGGGGATTGTTTTGCGGGTGGCTCTGCCCTTTCGGCGCTCTTCAGGAATTCGCGCATCATCTCGGCAAAGCTCTGCGCATACGTCAAATCGAACCGACGCCAAAATGGGACAACCGTTTGAAGTGGCTAAAATACGCGGTTCTGATGGCGTTGCTGTTGGTTGTGCTTGCTGTGCCTGATCAGGTCGACAAAGCGGCAGAGGTTGAGCCATTCAAAACGGCAATTACGACATTCTTTGTCCGGGAATGGTATTACGTCGCCTACGCCGTCTTCTGGCTGGTATTGAGTATGGTTTTGTTCAAGGGCTTTTGCCGATATGTCTGCCCTTTGGGCGCGTTCCTTGCGCTAGGCGGATTGCTTCGCGGCCGCGACTGGATCGAGCGCCGTGCCGAATGCGGGTCACCCTGTCAGCTGTGCAAGGTCAAATGTAAATATGGCGCGATCAAGCAAACCGGTCAAATCCAGTATGATGAGTGTTTTCAGTGTCTCGACTGCGTCGCCATACACGATGACCGCAACCGCTGTGTTCCTCTGATCGTCGCGGCTCGTCGTCGCACAAGAGAGGTCGCTGCCGAATGATCAATCGCCGCCGCTTTCTGGCCATTTCGGCTGCTGCATTGGCATCTCCATCTCATACGCTGCCTACCCGTTGGCGGGGCTACGCCATGGGGGCCGAAATCGGTCTTACACTGGATGCCGACCCTGTGGAGGCAAAACACGCCATTGCCAGTCTGCGATCCATTTTGGAAAAATGCGAAACGTTGTTCAGCCTTTACCGCCCGGACTCCGCCCTATCTGAACTCAACCGAACAGGGCATCTCAAAAGTCCCGATCCCGCTTTCGTGTCTCTCTTGCAAGCGTGCAATGCGGCTTACGACCTCACGAATGGTCGCTTTGATCCGACGGTTCAGCCACTTTGGCAAGTGACTTCAGTGAAAGAAGTTCAAAACGCTCGAGCGCTGATTGGATGGGATCGCGTACGTCTATCCAAGAACCGAGTGCAGCTGGGTCAAGGTCAAGCGCTTACCCTGAATGGAATCGCTCAAGGTTTCGCCACCGATCTGGTCGTACACGCCTTGCGCAAGGCCGGGTGGGAAAAGGTCTTGGTCAATATCGGAGAGTATTATGCAAGTGGTCGTCAGTGGCTGCTGGGCGTCTCGGATCCAGTGCACGGACTTGTCGAAGTAACGCATTTGAAAGATCGCGCCATCGCTACGTCCAGTCCCGGCGTCATGCGCCTGCGGTCTGGAGGCGCTCACATCATCGACCCGATGGGCGAATACGCACCGCTTTGGTCAACGGTCAGTATCCAGGCGCCGGATGCTGCGGCAGCAGATGCGCTTTCAACAGCATTCTGTTACGCCTCAGAGTCTGAAATTGCAGCGACCCTCACGCGAGCAGCCGGCGATTACATCGCGATCTGTGTTCGCCCCAGTGGAAAAGTGGTCACGCTGCAAGGATAAAAAGCCCCGGATTACACCGAGGCTTTTCGAGTTCTTTGAGAGTGGATTATAGGCAGTCTGCAACCGCGCGTTTGGTCAGGACCGAAACGAGATGTGCTCGGTATTCTTTGCTCCCATGCAGATCCGCAATCATGTTTGCTGGGTTCACGCGCAGGTCCATAAGGGCATCAGGGCGAAATTCTTTGTTCAGCGCCTGTTCAGCCTCGGACCACCGGAAAACTCCGTCCTCGCTCGCGCCGGTTACAGCGACGCGTACTCCGTCTGCGAAGCGGGCCAGGTAGACCCCGACAAGCGCAAAACGCGACGCCGGCTGCAGAAACTTTTGATAGCTCGCCGCTTGCGGTACCGGGAAACGGATCGACGTGATGATCTCTCCTTCATCCAGCGCGGTCGTGAACATTCCCTGGAAATAGTCATCGGCTGCGATCTGGCGTGTATTGGTCACAACAGTTGCCCCTGATCCCAACACGCCTGCAGGATAACAGGCCGCAGGGTCATTGTTGGCAACCGAACCGCCAATGGTCCCGCGATTGCGCACCGCCGGATCGCCAATCTGACCGGCCAGCGCGGCAAGCGCAGGATGCACTCCTGCAGCCTCGCGAGCCACCACGGCGTGCGATGTCGCCCCACCGATCGACACCGATCCATCATCCTCGACGCAAACGCCTTGCATCTCGGGAATTCCGCTCATCGACACCAACTTGGAGGGGGCCGCCAACCGTTGCTTCAACGTGGGGATCAGCGTCTGTCCGCCTCCCAACGCCTGCGCATCTTCGGCCGTCAGTGCGGCAACCGCATCAGCAATGGTCGAGGGTTTCTCAAACTCGAAACTGTACATTTCGTTTTTCCTTTCCGAAAGGCGCGGATCCGCCCTTCATCTGGCTAAAAATATCTCGGGGGTCCGGGGGCTGGCCCCCGGTCCGCCCTCTCCTCTCAGCTGTTCATCGCCGCCCAGACGCGCGACGGGCTTACCGGCATGTCGATGTGGTCCACCGCCTTGCCCCCCGAGTTCAGCGCATCAAGAACCGCGTTCACCACTGCAGGTGGCGAGCCAATCGCGCCGGCTTCGCCGCAGCCCTTCACGCCCAATGGGTTGTGCGTACAGGGTGTCTGGCTGGAATGATCGACACCGTAGAATGGCACGTCATCCGCACGCGGCATCGCGTAGTCCATGAAGGACGCGCTTAGAAGCTGACCGTTTTCATCGTAGGCGCAGTTTTCCAGAAGCGCCTGACCGATACCCTGACCGATACCACCGTGCACCTGACCATCCACGATCATCGGGTTAACGATGTTGCCGAAGTCATCTGCGGCTGTGAAGGCTTCGATGCTGACCTTGCCGGTCTCGGGATCAACCTCGACTTCGCAGGCATATGCCCCGGATGGGAAGGTAAAGTTGGCCGGGTCATAGAAAGCAGTTTCTTCCAACCCGGGCTCTACCTCCAGCGGATAGTTGTGCGGGACATAAGCTGTCAGAGTCACATCACCCCAGGCCACTGATTTATCAGTACCCGCAACGCTGAACTGACCGTCCTTCAGCTCGATATCTGCCTCGGACGCTTCCAGCAGGTGGGCGGCGATCTTTTTGGCCTTGTCGATCACCTTTTCGGTCGCCTTGACCATCGCCGAACCACAAACCGCGAGGGAACGCGAGCCATAGGTGCCCATGCCAAACGGAATCTTGGACGTATCGCCATGCACGATCTCGACCATCGACTCGTCGATGCCGATCATGTCGGCCACAACCTGCGGGAAGGCGGTCTCATGCCCCTGACCGTGGCTGTGCGCGCCGACCATGACGCTGATCGAACCGGTGGCATTCACCCGAACGGTCGCGGCATCATAAAGACCCGCCCGGGCCCCCAGCATGCCAACGATGTTCGACGGCGCGATACCGCAGGCCTCGATATAGCAGTTGATGCCAAGGCCACGCAGCTTGCCCCTGGCTTCGCTTTGCGCGCGGCGCGCCGCAAAGCCTGCCAGATCTGCAGCAGCCTCAAGCTTGTCCATCGTCCCATCGTAGTTGCCCGTGTCATATGTCAGCGCCACCGGCGTGTCATAGGGGAACTGTCTGATGAAGTTCTGGCGGCGCAGGGCAATCGGATCGACACCCAACTCACGTGCGGCCTTGTCCACCACACGCTCCAACTGGAACGTTGCTTCGGGGCGGCCTGCACCGCGATAGGCGTCCACCGGCACCGTATTGGTAAACATCGCCTTCACGTTCACCTGAATGACTGGCGTCTTGTAGTTTCCTGCCATCAGCGTGCCGTGCAGCCAGGTCGGAACCGAACTGGAGAATGTCGACAGGTATGCACCCAGATTGGCGTATGTGTTGGTGCGCAGCCCTACGAAATTGTTGTCGGCATCCAGTGCCAGCTCGATCTTGCTGACATGGTCACGGCCATGGGCATCGGACATGAACGCCTCGGACCGGCTCGATGTCCATTTGACCGGGCGATTGCAGGCCTTGGCAGCGAAGGTGCAGAATGCCTCTTCCGCATAGTGGAAGATCTTGGTGCCAAAGCCACCGCCCACATCCGGGGCCACTACACGCACCTTGTGCTCGGGTAGGCCCAGAACAAAGGCGCACATCAGCAGGCGGATCACATGCGGGTTCTGCGACGTGGTGAACAGCGTATATTCATCCGTGCCACGCTTGTATTCGCCTACAGCGACGCGCGGTTCCATCGGGTTGGCAACCAACCGGTTGTTCACCAGATCCAGAGTGGTGACGTGGGCCGCGTTGGCAAACACCTCATTCACCTTGGCGTCGTCCGCTTCACCCAGCTGCCAGTCATAGCAGACGTTGTTCTTCAGATCGTCATGGACCAGCGTCGCACCCTCTTGCGCGGCGGCTTTCATGTCGATCACGGCAGGAAGCTCTTCGATGTCCACATCGATTGCCTCAGCCGCGTCGCGTGCCTGTTCCAGACTGTCGGCCACAACGGCAGCAATGGGATCACCCACATGGCGTACTTTGCCCTGCGCCAGAATGGGGTGAGGCGGCTCCTGCATCGGCGCGCCGTGCTTGTCGGTCACTTCCCAGCCGCAGGGCATCCCGCCCACGCCTTCAAAATCCTTGCCGGTAAAAACCTTGACCACGCCCGGCATCCCTTCGGCTGCCGATGTATCCAGGGATTTGATACGGCCATGTGCGATGTCGGACCGCAGAAAATGTACATAGGCCTGGCCATGTACGTTGATGTCGTCGGTGTAATTGCCTGCTCCGGTCAGAAAGCGTACGTCTTCACGCCGCTTGGAACTGGCTCCGATGCCACTGTCTTTGGGCATTGCTTGTTCTCCTCCCATAAACGGATGCTGTAGCATCCCTTACTCATCCCACGGGCGTAACGATCACGCCCGCAGCGGCATCATTCTGCAGCTATGCTGCCAACGTCCTGACCGGATGCGGCCATGATTGCTTTGACGATGTTATGGTACCCTGTACAGCGGCACAGATTGCCTTCCAGATACTTCCGGATTTCGGCCTCGGTCGGGCGTGGGTTCTCTTTCAGCAGCGCTGCCGCACTCATCACCATGCCCGGCGTGCAGAATCCGCACTGAAGGCCGTGGTGATCCTGAAAGGCCTGTTGGATAACGTTCAGCGAACCATCCGGCGATGCCTGACCTTCAATAGTTCCGACATCAGCGCCATCTGCTTCAGCAGCCAGCATGTTGCACGACTTCACCGCCTCGCCATTCACATGTACCACGCATGCGCCACACTGCGCGGTGTCGCATCCCACATGCGTCCCCGTCAAAGACAGATGATCGCGCAGAAAACCGGACAACAATGTCCGGCCTTCGACTTCTCCGCTCACAGCTTTGCCGTTCACGGTCATGGAAATCTTCATGACTTTCTCCTCCCTGAATTCCAAAGGTTCAACCGCCTAACACGCGCTTGAACCAACCTTTCTTTTCTTCCCCGGCCTCTTCCTCGTCCGAGGGTTCGGGCTCGGGTGCATCCTGAGGTTCGACCGCATTCTGGAAGTTCTCAAAGAACTGGTCGGCCATTTTTCTGGCAACCCCATCAATGACTCGCCCCCCCAACTGAGCCAGTTTACCGCCGACGCGCGCATCAACCTTGTAGGTCAGCAGCGTACCTTCCGGGACATCCGACAACGTGACGTCGGCCGCGCCCTTGGCAAATCCGGCGGCTCCTCCCTTACCTTCACCCGATAACTTCACGCTTTCAAGCGCCACGAGATCAGAAAGGGTCACAGAGCCTTTGAACGTCGCTTTGACCGGGCCTACTTTTTGCACGACGGTGGCCTCGAACCCGTCTTCGACCGAGCCTGTCATCTCCTGACATCCCGGCACGCATTCTTTCAGAACCTCTGCCGACAAAAGCGAGTCCCAGACCTTGGATCGCGGCGCGGCGATGACGCGGCTGTCACTAAGTTCCATTTCACTTCTCCCAGTAATTTTTGTTACGCTACGCGGTGTTCACCGCCATGCCTATAAGACCTTGGGTGTAGTCACCGCAGCGCCGGGGGCAAATGCGTAAGACCATGACGTTCGAAGATTTCGGCGATGCGCCCGTCCTGCAACGCTGCATTGATGGCATCATCAACAGCATAGCTGAGACCGCGGTAAGCGAAATGAACTGCCACACCGCTGGTCCATGAGCTGACTGCGAAGCCGGGCAGGGGTGGGGCATGGATGTCCAGCGCCGGGGTCAGTCCGGCTTCAAGTTGGGCACGTGGTCCCATGGCCGCCATTGTCTCGCCGACGGCAAGCGCCTGCATTGCCTCAGCAGCGGTAGGATATCTGTGCAAGTTTTGGGCCAATTGACCGCCAGGAAATGCCGACAAATAGAAATCGGCAATCGAATCATTCTCTACTGCGACGGTGTCGAACCGGAAATACGCAGGAACTGGCGGGTCGTCTGGATAGGCATCGCGGCTATATGCGATGGCGATTTCCTCGTCATGGTATTGCCCGGTGAAAACCACCTGTTCGACCCGGCAGGCGAATTCGCTGTCATACGGAACGTGCAACATCACATTTGCGACCCGCCCATTGATCAGGGGTCCCTTCCAGATCCAGTTGCGTAGGTCGGCCTCAAGGTTTTCTCCGGCAGCCACCAGATTGAAACGCGCTTCAACATCCAGCTCCTCGGCAATCAACCTGCCTATGTCGATGTCCACGCCCTGTATCTTGCCGTCCTTCTCATAGGACCATGGTGGGAAATCGTCATAGGCGGCGAATTCGATATAGCCACGCTCGACAATGGTATCGAGATCAGCGCCAACGATATCCCGGCTGGCGTTTTGTGGTTTGGGTTGAGGCACATGATCCTCGCATCTGGCCATAGCCATCCCGGTTGAAAGGGTGGCAGCCAACAGGGAGAGAAAAAGTGAGCGTCCGATCATGTGCCTCAGTCTGCCGCCCTATTGCGCGGCAGACAATCCAATTGTCAGTTGTTCTGCTGCTTCCGCGAAATCAGGACTGTCGCCCGAGATCAGAACAGCGGCACGGAAGGCCACGCTGTCAGCCACAGGGGCACCCGATCCTGTTTCTATGGTGCTTGCAATCTCGTTGAGCTCAGACTGAAGGGCAGCGGCATCGCCTTCACCGCCATCGGCCATAGAGGCCAGCAGGTCGCGGATTTCCTTCAGGCGGTCACTATGATCGTCCAGCGCGCCGTCATCGGGTCGCGTTTCGATATAGGTGCGAATGGCCCAGGCGGCCTTTTGCCCCAATAACTCTCCGAAGGCCGGCATCTTAGTGATCCCGTTCTGAGTATACCCTTCGCGGAACCGCTCCATATACCATTCGTCGCCGTATTCTTCAGCCTCGAGGTAGCGCAGATCAGGTGCCAAACCGCCGGAAACCACGCCCAACCCATGGCAGCGCGCGCAGTTTTGATTGTATCCGGAATCGCCTATTTCGATGGCGGCTTGCCAAACGTCCTCACCCTGATCGCGATAGGGGTTTTCGATCAACCATTCCTCACCCACATCCGGTAAGGCATCTGTATTCACAGGTTGCGGGGCGACATCTCCGTGCGCAAACGCCATACCGCCTGCGGTCAGGGCAGCCAGCGCTGTGTTAAAAAAAACAAGACGCATCGTCTCCTCCTTCTGATGCTTACCCCGGTCATAGCCCAGGGACAAACGCCATGAAATTCGACCTTGGTTGCAGATGAGCCAATGCTTGCGACTAAGGTCGAATGGCATGCCACCCAAGGACCCATTTTAGTGGAGCAGCATCGGAGGAGGAGCAAACACGGCCATGTTTTTTCGCGTCTTTGCAACTCTTGTTTTGTTACCAATGGTGGCCGCGGCTGAGGTTGCCGTTTCTGTTGTCTACCTGCAGCAACAGGTTGAGCGCCCACCGGTTTTGTCCAACCTTGATCAAATACCTGAAGACCTTGGTGCGGCAGGTGCGGAACTGGCACTGACAGACAATCTGACGACGGCCAAGTTTCTGGGTCACAAGTACGAACTGACAGTTATGACGGTCCCTCAAGACGGTGATTGGCTGGCCGCAGCGCGCCAGGCCCTGTCCCAGACAGGCTTCTTGATTTTGGACGCTCCGGCGCGGGCGCAACTGGCTGTGGCTGACCTTCCGGAGGCTGCCGAAGCCATCTTGTTCAACGCGTCTGCACCTGATCGCGACTTAAGAGATACCACCTGCCGCGCCAACCTGCTGCACACTATGCCGTCTGACGCGATGCGCACGGACGCACTGGCACAGTTTTTGGTCAAAAGACGCTGGGACGATCTGGTTCTGATCACCGGAGAGCACGTGTCGGACGTGGCCTTTGCAGACGCCTTCAGACAGTCGTTGACCAAGTTCGGACTGGAACTTCGTGCAGAAAAGACCTGGCGTTTTGATGCTGACCTGAGACGTAATGCGGCCCAGGAAGTTCCAGTTTTTACTCAGGATTTCGGGGATTACGATGTCTTGCTGGTAGCTGATGAACTGAACGACTTTGCCCGTTACATACCGTTCAACACGTGGGAACCAAGACCGGTTGCAGGTTCGGAAGGGTTGCGACCGGTGACGTGGTCGCCCGTGGTCGAGCAATGGGGGGCGGTTCAGTTGCAGAGCCGGTTCGCCGATCAAACAGGACGACCGATGAGGTCAATCGACTACTCGGCATGGGCTGCGTTTCGGTCATTGGGCGAGGCCGTGACCCGAACACAGTCTGGCGATCCTGCTGTTCTGCGGGAATACATTCTGTCGGATAGATTTGAATTGGCGGGTTTCAAGGGCCGGGCGATGAACTTTCGTGCCTGGAATGGCCAGTTGCGCCAACCAATCCCTTTGGTGACAGAACGGGCTGTCGTGGCCCTCGCACCGCTCGAGGGTTTCCTGCATCAACGAACGGAACTGGATACGCTTGGCATTGATGAGCCCGAAAGCCAGTGCACGGCCTTTAAGGAGGAATGAAGATGAAGGTAGCTACCCTTTTGGCTGCAACAGCATTTTGCGCTCCGGCAGCCGCAGATGAAATCTGGGTAAGCAACGAAAAAGACGACACGCTCAGTGTGATCGACATCGAAACGTTTGAAGTGATCCGCACCCTTGAAACCGGTGAACGGCCACGAGGGATCACGTTTTCCAAGGACTACTCCGTTCTTTACATCTGTGCGTCAGACAGCGATTCGGTGCAGGTAATGGACCCCGAAACCGGAGAAATCCTTCATGATCTGCCGTCGGGCGAAGACCCTGAACAGTTCGTTTTGCATCCCAATGATCAGCATCTGTACATAGCCAACGAAGATGACGCGATCACAACTGTCGTCGATACGGTGTCGCGGAGCGTGATTGCCCAGATTGACGTGGGCATCGAACCTGAAGGAATGGCGGTTTCACCCGATGGAAAGATCGCCATCACCACGTCCGAAACCACCAATATGGCTCATTGGATTGATACCGAAACACAGGAGTTGTTCGCCAACACTCTGGTCGACTCACGCCCTCGCCACGCTGAATTCGTCAAAGATGGAACCGAGCTTTGGGTCAGCTCTGAAATCGGCGGCACAATCACTGTTTTTGATGTGGCGACACAGGCCGAGAAGGCCAAAATCGAGTTCAAGGTGGATGGTGTCCACCCTGATCGGGTCCAGCCAGTGGGCTTTGAATTATCGAACGGGGATGAAACCGCCTTTGTTGCTCTGGGTCCGTCGAACCACGTGGCTGCCGTTAACTCGGAAACTTTCGAGGTCGAAGATTACATCCTGGTCGGGCGCCGCGTCTGGCACATGGAATTCAACGCGGACAAGTCGCTTTTGTTCACCACAAACGGCGTGTCCGGGGATGTCACCGTTATAGACGTCGCCAAACGTGAACCCATCAAAACGATCAAGGTCGGGCGCTTCCCTTGGGGTGCAGCTTTCCGCCCGACGAATTAAGCACTTTCAGGAGACCCGAAAATGAAGCATTTTGCCCGCTCAATTGCCGTGCTGGCCGTGGCGCTACCCAGTTTGGCGCTGGCCCAGGATGACAAAGGCTTTGGTCTGGCTGGCATTCTCTCAGCTAAAAACAAAGAAGACTTATCGCCAATTACTCTGTCTGCCGGTGTGCCTCTGGCTGATGCCCCTTGGGAATTGAAGTCCGGCACGTATTACGAATTCGAGATTCACGGTGACGGCAGTCAGGAGTTGGCGATCACCGGCTCCGAATTCTTCCGCGCGATCTGGATCGACGAAATCGTCGTCGAAGGTCTGGAGATCCGTCCTCTGGGACTTGATTCCATTGAGTTCGACGAAGCAGGCGAGATGGAAATAGGCTTTGTCGCGCTTAAGCCAGGCAGTTACCATCTGAAGGTGCCGGGAAGCACCGGGGAAACACAGCGACTCGAAATAACCATTAAGTGACAGGGCTTTCGGTCCAAAACGTCAATTACACCTTTGGTGGAAAACGCGCTTGAAGACGTAAGTATTCACGTCCCACAAGGCGGGTTTGCGCGCTGTAGGGGCCTAACGGTGCAGGTAAGGCGACACGGTTTTCCCTCCTCACGCGGCTGTTTACTACAACGCAGGGATCGATCGAAATCGCTGGCTTTGACATCACATAGCAGCCGAGGCTGGCGCTGGTCAGGATCGCGGCCGCCTTCCTCAGCAGACGCCTGTGAAGAGGTCAAAAAAGGAATGCCGTTGCAGCAAGGGGTCCTGTTGAAAATCGGTGCGCCGACACGAAGACCGGATTGATCGCACTAGGCGCTATCCTCATTCGCGAAGCTTTGCGCGTTCATCCGTTATCAAACAGCTTGAAAACTTCGCGGGTGTGATGAACTTCCTCATCTTGCCGATGTTCTGTCTGTCTTCCGCGGTTAATCTGTCTTCCGCGATTAATGCACTTTGGAAAATGTCAAAAAGTTCAGTTTTATCGCGCGATAGCTGCGCGTTCTTTCCCTTCTCCCATGCTGTCGAGCCGCCCTTAAAGGCAATTCAATGCATAGGCGTTTTAAGGGAAGATCTTTGCCGGAGTAGTTTTTCTTTGGTGGTCACTGTGGGGATACGACCCGTCACGCGGGATCAAGCGCTCAAAGGATTATCGCGTCTACGACCATCGCAGGCGTGAATTTCCGAACCCGGTCGGCTATTGTGGTGGCCAGATGGAGGGTTTGATCATGTTCCGCACCGCCACTGTTGCACTGCTTTTGTCCACAGCCGTCTCAGCCCAGACGGTTGAGGACGAATACGGCACGCTTAATCCGCAAGACACCGGGTGGGGCAAAGTCATGAGCAATATCGAAAACGGCGTCACCGATATGACAACCTGTGCGACAGGCTATTACATGACGAAGTCCGGCCGTCATGATATGGCACGTACCCTGTTCAGAACCTGTGCTGAGGCAGGTTATACCGGCGCGATGACATGGATGGGTCAGTTGGACAATAACGGGCTGGGTGGTCCCTACGACCCTGACGCGGCTGCGGCATGGGACAAACGCGCGGCTGACCTGGGGGACCCGGTGGGCAAGTTCAACTTCGGTCTCAATCTGCTGCGTGGACATGGCGTTGTGAAAGACGAAAGGCTCGGGCGAGCTTATGTCGACGCGGCTGCTCGGGACGGATTGAAAATCGCCAAACGCTTGCAGGACTCGGGCTACGACCCGAACGAAGTAACCCCTGATGCGGATGAGTGGAAATACGCGCCTCTATTCTGAATCCTCGTTTTTGTCAGATTTCTACGACCAAAGGATAAGGCTCGGCGGCGAATTTCTTGATGTGAGTCAAGCCGCCCAATGATGTGCGGCATGTATCCTTGCACAAATGTCGGAGGATCACATGAAACACATCATCCTTTCCCTCGGTTTGGCCGCATTTGCAGTCTCACCATATCCTGTTTTTGCCGAAAGCACTTTTGATAAGGTCAAGGTCGAAGCTGGAGAAACGCTGTTTTACTCGGAATGCAGACGCTGCCACGCCCCTGATTCCACTGACCCCGGCTATGGGCCTCCACTGGACAATATCTTGGGTCGGGCCGCCGGAACCGTCGAAGGGTATGAGTATTCCGAAGCACTGGCCGGGTCCGGGATCGTCTGGACGCCCGCAGCGTTGCGGGCATGGATGGAAGATAACGACGGGTTCATGCCTGGCACAAAAATGCGCCATGTCGGGATCGAAGATCGCACGGTTCAGGACTTTATTTTGGCGTATCTGGGCAGTATCTCGGCTCAGTAGAGCTATTCGATGACAAGCCGAGGCAGCCAGTGGCTGTCCGGTTCGGCTTGGTGAATGTCCTTGTCTGTGACCGGCCTCAGTTCACCCTCAGCCGGCGGGACCGCCAGCAGACCCATATCCATTTCGTGCAACTCTCCGACCAGTCGATCACCATCGATCCGGAGCTGATAGTAAACGCCGTTCCACATATTGATGCCGTATTCGGTTGCACCTTTGTGGATGAACAAAAGGTCGTATTCCAGATCGGTCAGATCACCTACAGAAACCTTACGTTGCAGAGCGTAGGGATAAGGGACATGGCACCAGTGTTTGTCCGGTCCTTCCAGGCATCTAAACGGACGCATGGACAGGAAGTGTTCGGTGAACGGTCCAATGGCAAGGTCGATTTTGTAAGCAGAAAAGGTACCTTCCGGGCTAAAGCTGATGTTCCCGACAAGGGTTTTGCCCGCCCCATTGCCGATCAAAAATACCTGCTTTTTTCCGCTTAGTGGGTCAGCGCTGGCCGGCAGACAGGCGGACCACCCCAATACGATAAGCCCTGCAAGAACTTTCTGCATCGTTTCCTCCGAGCCCCAAAAACACGCACCACACTAGTTGAAATCCGTGACTCCCTCCCTACGACCATTGTGCAATTTCGCCGAAAGACCCCCTTGCGAATAATACTCACGCCCACAGCTCCGACCTGTCGGGGATTCGGCGTGGAGGGAAGACACAAGTCTAGGGAGGACACCGATGAACCGGTTTATAATGGTGACGGTCGCAAGTGTGATTGCAGCGGGCGTGGCCCATGCAGAAGTTACTGAGGACGATCTGGCCAACGACCAGACTATTACGACCCAGGTCGTAACAAACGGCATGGGGCGCCACTTGCAGCGCTATAGCCCGCTGGACATGCTGAACAAGGACAACGTCAAGAACCTGTTGCCTGCCTGGGCATTCAGCCTTGGTGGTGAAAAGCAGCGTGGGCAGGAAACCCAGCCGCTGATCTATGACGGCATGATGTATATCACCGGTTCGTATTCGCGCCTGTATGCGATTGATCTCGAGACCGGCAAAGAGGTTTGGCAATACGATGCGCGTTTGCCCGAAGGCATTCTCCCGTGCTGCGACGTGGTGAATCGCGGTGCCGCCATTTACGGTGACAAGGTGATATTCGGGACGCTTGATGCCCGGATTGTGGCTCTGAACAAAGACACCGGTGACGTTGTGTGGCGCGACAAAATCGCTGACTACAAGGCGGGGTACTCTTACACAGCTGCTCCGATGATCGTCGACGGGCTGGTGATTACCGGAAATTCCGGTGGTGAATTCGGCATAGTTGGCACCGTGCAGGCCCGTGACGTGGACACCGGCGATTTGGTGTGGGAACGCCCGGTCATCGAAGGCCATATGGGTACGCTGAACGGTGAAGAAAGCACCATGACAGGCGAGCTAAATGCAACATGGCCCGGCGACATGTGGAAAACCGGCGGTGGTGCGACCTGGCTGGGCGGTTCCTATGACGCGGACACGGATACGCTTGTTTTCGGGGCCGGAAACCCGGCACCGTGGAACTCGTGGCTGCGTAACGCGGGTACGCCGACGGAAGGAAATACCGGAGACAACCTTTATGCGGCCAGCCGCATTGGAATCGATCCGAAAACCGGCGACATCAAGTGGCACTTCCAAACGACGCCACGCGAAGGTTGGGACTATGACGGTGTAAATGAGGTCGTGGCCTATACCGACCGTGAAGGAAACAAGCGTTTCGCCACCGCTGATCGCAACGGGTATTTCTATGTTCTGAACCGCGAAGATGGCGCCTTTGTTTCAGCCAATCCTTTTGTCAAGGATATCACATGGTCGTCCGGCATTGATGAGACCGGCCGCCCGATCTTTGTCGAAGACAACCGCCCTGGCGATCCGGCGTCAGCGGCTGATGGCAAGAAGGGTGAAGTGATCTTTGCGTCGCCTTCTTTCCTTGGCGGCAAAAACTGGATGCCGATGGCCTTCTCGCAGCGTACCGGTAACTTCTATGTGCCATCGAACGAATGGGGCATGGATATCTGGAATGAGCCTATCTCCTACAAAAAGGGTGCCGCCTATCTGGGCGCAGGCTTTACAATCAAGCCAAACTACGAAGATCACATCGGCTCGCTCAAGGCGATTGATCCGGATACCGGGGAATGGAAATGGGAATACAAGAACGATGCGCCGCTGTGGTCAGGTGTGATGACGACGGCTGGCGGGCTGGTGTTCTTCGGCACGCCTGAAGGTGAGTTTATCGCGCTGGATGACGAAACCGGTGAAAAACTGTGGTCGTTCCAGACCGGCTCGGGCATCGTCGGCCAACCCGTTACGTGGGAACAGGACGGCGAACAGTATGTCTCGATCATTTCCGGCTGGGGCGGCGCGGTTCCGCTCTGGGGTGGTGAGGTGGCCAAGAAGGTCAACTACCTGAACCAGGGTGGTACCTTGTGGACCTTCCGCCTGCCGAAGGAACTGGCTTCGGCTAACTGACCCAGGACGATACAAAGCTCTGACGCGCGCCCCTGATCCGGGCGCGCGTTTTTATACGACCTTCCGCCAGTATGCGTGGATTTCTTTCGTTGCTAGGATTGGTTAGGCTGGAGACCATTTGAATGCAAAAGGCTATACCCAATGCTTGCTGAATCCGCCGCACGAAACGATTTCGAAAAAGTGCTGATCGTTGATGACCATCCTTTGTTTTGCGACGCCTTGTCGATGACTTTGCAAAGTGTGGCACAGATTGGAGAAATCCACACGGCAGACCGGCTGGAGGGCGCGATGGATCTGCTGGCAAGTGGACTGAAACCTGACGCCGTTATGCTGGATCTCAACCTGCCGGATGTGGACGGGCTGGATGGCCTTATCCGCTTGAAGGCGGCAGCAAATGCTCCGGTAATTGTCGTGTCATCGCTGACCGACAACCGCGTCGTCAGTCAGGTGATACAGGCCGGTGCATCAGGCTATGTCCCCAAGCACAGTCAGCGAGACGTGTTCCGCACTGCATTCGAGACAGTACATTCCGGCGATGTCTTTGTGCCTGAAGGCTGCGTTTTGATTGACGGAACGGAAGAGGACGAACACAGCGACGCGGTAAATCGCCTTGCAACGCTGACAAATCAGCAGGCGCGCATCCTGCAACTGATCTGCGAAGGCAAACTGAACAAGCAAATCGCCTATGACCTGTCGATTGCTGAAACCACGGTCAAGGCACATGTGACCGCAATAATGCGAAAACTGGGTGTACAAAGCCGCACACAGGCGGTTCTGATCGCTAAGAAGGCGTCCTTTGCCAGTGTCTTGCAAGACCAAGGCTAAGCGTCATACTCTCAAGTCATCGTCGCGCTTTTAGGGAGGAGGCACGATGGACCAAGCAGTCGGGTGGGCGACAGCCCAAGCCCGTGCGCCAGGCATCGTTAAAACGGCTTTTGCACAACACGACACCGGGCAGTCAATCGAGACGCTTGAACGCCAGCTGGGTGATGATCCGCTTGCGCTTGTCATACTTTTTGTAAGCCCGAACGCAGATGCATCCGCCGTGATTGTGGAAGCCGCGCACGCCTTTGCTCCAACCCCGGTAGTTGGTTGCACCACCGCAGGAGAGTTGGCGGATAGTGGCTACTGTGAAGATCAGATCGTCGCGATCGGCCTGCCACGATCCCATTTCGAAATATGCACAGTTCTTGTTCCGGACCTGAACAAGTTCGACGCCAACAGCATCATCAAAGAGATGATCCACAACAGAAACGCGATGATGGAAAACGCGCCGGAGTGGGATCATGAATTCACCTTCCTGATGATCGACGGGTTGTCGACAAAAGAAGATGAGCTGACGTCGGAATTGGCGGTAGGGCTTGGGCCGGTACCATTGTTCGGTGGATCGGCGGGGGATGGAACCCAATTCGGGCGCACCTATGTTCTGCATCAAGGGCAGGCACGGAGCAATGCCGCCATACTGACCCAGGTTCGCACGCGGTGTCCGATAAAGGTGTTCAAGACCGATCACCTCGTCCCCACCGCCCGCCGCATGGTGGTGACCAAGGCGGACCCGGCCAAACGCATCGTTCAGGAAATCAATGCCGAACCCGCTGCGCGCGAATATGCCCGTATTCTCGGCAAAGACCCGGAACAATTGACGACATTTACCTTTGCGGCCCATCCTGTCGTTGTGCAGATCGGTGGAAAACACCACGTTCGCGCAATTCAGCAGGTGGCGGGTAACGGGGATCTCGTCTTTTTCTCGGCTATTGACGAGGGGCTGGTTCTGACTCTGGCAGAACCCCGAGACATGGTCGAACACCTGCAGGAAGAAATCGGGCAACTGACCGACAAACAGCAACCCGACACCATTCTGGGCTGTGACTGCATTCTTCGTCGGCTGGAGGCTCAGGAAAAGCAGAAGACGCACGAGATCTCGAACATCCTGTCCCGCAATCACGTGGTCGGTTTCTCGACCTACGGAGAACAATACAATTCGATCCATGTGAACCAGACCCTGACCGGCGTTGCGATTTACCCGCCCAAGAAAGAGTAAGGCATGATCGAGCATCTCACAGATCCCTCGGATACGCTTGATCGTCAGAACGAAAAGCTGAGGAAAATCGTCGAGGCCCTCATGCGGCGTGTCGAGGAATCCACCGACGCCTCGGGCGCGGCTTATGCGCAGTTTCAGCGCGCAGCGGTTCTGGAGCAAGAAGTTCGCGCCCGAACGGATGAGCTTGAACGCGCGCTTGAGCTTCTGAATGACTCCAACGCCAGGTTGGCGCAGGCCAACAAGGAAACCGAAGCGGCGCGGGCGGATTTGGCAAACGCGATCGAAACGGTGCAGGAAGGGTTTGCTCTGTTCAATCGCAACGAAGAACTGGTGCTGTGCAACAGCCGGTTTGGGTTGCATATGCCTGACATTCAGGAACAGCTGAGCCCCGGCTTGCGGTTTACCGAGTATGTAGAATTGGTCAGCCAATCCGGGTTCCTGTCCCTGCCAGAGACAATGACTTCCCAGGACTGGGCCAAAAGCCGCTTGGATCGCCACGCGGATGACCACGTGGTGTTCAATGTTCGTCTTGCCGGCAATCGATGGTCTCAAGTGTCCGAACACCGCACGCCAGACGGTGGTACTGTGATCCTGCAAACCGACGTAACAGACATCATGCGGATCGAGCGGCAGGAGAGGGTTCGCATTCTTGACGACAAGGCAAGGCTGATCCGCGCAACGCTTGAGCATATCGATCAGGGCGTCTGCATATTTGACAACAAGCACCGCATGATCGGATGGAACACCCGCGCAAGCGAGCTTTTGGCCATACCGATCACGCAGTTTCAGATGGGCACACGGTTTGAAACCCTGTCCAATCGCCTCAGCGACAACATCAGCTTTGAGAAAGGGATTACCGAGGCGGATCTGCTGGATTGGGTCAGCCGGCAGACTTCTCGCCGCCCTCTTCAATTCCAGATGCATCGGGGTCGATCAAAAATACTGTCTGTTTTTGCCCAGGAAATGCCTGACCGGGGCTTTGTGATCTCCTTTACTGATGTGACTGCAGAACGAAAGTCTGCTGAGGCTTTGTACGAAGCCAAGGAAATGCTGGAACAGCGTGTGGCGTCGCGCACAATGGAACTTGCGGATGCACTGAATGAGGCCGAGCGGGCGAATGCATCAAAATCGCGCTTTGTGGCAGCCGCCAGCCACGACCTGCTGCAACCTCTGTCTGCGGCAAAACTCTATGTTGCGTCACTGGGCAGTGGCCTGGACAAAGACTCCGCTCGTAGCGTCGCAGCAAAAGCCGAAAGTGCACTGAACAGTGTCGAACACATTCTGGAAGCCTTGCTGGATATATCTAAGCTGGATTCCGGTCGAGCCACGGCGCATCTGTCTACGGTGTCGGTGGGCGAGCTTTTTTCACAAATGGAGGACGCTTTTCGGCCCGTCGCCCAAGCCAAAGGTCTGAAATTGCGTTTTGTCGACACGAAGGCTTTGGTCACAAGCGATGCCAGTTATCTTCGGCGGATATTGCAGAACCTGTTGTCAAACGCGATCCGGTACACCGAGACTGGAAAAGTTCTTGTCGGTGTCAGGCATCGCAAAAACGCAATTGCCCTGGAGGTCTGGGACACGGGCATCGGCATAGCATCAGATCAAAGAGATATTGTGTTTCAGGAATTTCAGCGCCTGCATTCGGATGCCAGCGCTGCCGAAGGCATGGGGTTGGGTCTAGCGATTGTTGAGCGGGCCTGTGGGTTGCTACAGCACCCCATCCATCTTCATTCCGAAGTCGGAAAGGGGACAGGCTTTTCGGTCGAGATACCTTTGACGAAAGCAAAGCCAGAGGTTTCCCTCGGTTCTTCAGCGATACAAAAACCAAGTCTCAATGTGCCCGGCAACGCCATCGCTTTGTTGATCGAAAACGATGAAAACCTGCGCAACGCTTTAACCATGACCATCGAATCCTGGGGCGTCGAAGTTCTTGAATGCGAAAGCGAAAACGAAGCAATCAGTCTTCTGCGCGAGATAGGCATCCTTCCAGACTTTGTCGTCGCAGATTATCAATTGAACAACGGGAAAACAGGGACGGACGCCATGCGCGCCCTGACAGATGAATTTGGGCATCTGCCTGGCTGTATTATTACAGCCAATCGATCACCTGAGCTTGTCGAGCAATGCAAGCAAGCAAAGTTGCCCCTTCTATACAAGCCAATCGATTCACAACTGCTCAAATCAACTCTGGAAGCCTCCATGGTACGCGACGCGTGAGTTTTTCCAGTTGTCGGTTGAGTTGCAGGTCAGCCACGTTTCTTTCAGATATCTTCTGTCCGCGGATTGGCCTTGGTCTGAACCAGCATAGACACAACTTCCGCCTTCCAGCCCGCCTTTATTTTTAGCGCCAACTGTGAAGGGGGGCGATGATCCGGCGTAAGGATCGCATATTCATATCTGAGCGGGTCCTTGAAAGGCAGGAATACGACACGGCCATTTGAGATGTTTAGATTTCGTTCTGTCGCAACGGTCAAAGGATCGACTATAGTGCAGCATTGTCCCGATCCGACAAAGGGTATGAGTGGCAGAAAATACTGGCATGTCACGCTTGGTTTGTAAGACGCAGAAACCATCTGAAAAGCACGCTGCACTTTCTTCTGAAAAGGGTGTGTGTCGTACAGCCCACCCATTGGCACGCTATCAAGGTCTGAAATCGTCAGGGTCTTTTTTTGAGCCAGCGGATTGTCTCGATCCATTGCGCAAAAGCAATCTCCACTTATGATTTCTGCCGTGAATTGTGGTTTCTTTCCGACCGGGTGCTCGAAATCGGCAAACCCGAAATCGATGTTCTGGGTACCAGCAAGTTCCATTATTTGAGGCGAACTGCGGGTCGACAGCGTAACCCGGATGTCCGGGTTCCCGCCAACCGAGCGGCTGATGAAATTCGGAAAGGCAAAAATGGACGGTCCCGGCATTGCAGCAATATTCAGATTGCCTGAACTTCCTTTAAGAAGCCCGTGCATCGTGCTGGAAACCGTTGATAATCTGTCCAGTATCCCAGTGGTTTCCGCCAACAGGTAGTGCGCCTCGGGCACCGGGATCAAACGCCGACCTTTTCGTTCGAACAAGGTCAGTCCAAGACTTCTTTCCAGGTTCTTGATTGCCAGGCTGATCGCGGGTTGTGTCCGGTTCAGCTTCTTTGCGGTCTGAGATATGGACCCGGTTTCCATCACCTCACGAAAAACTGTCAATTGAGCAAGGTTCATGCTCAATACATAAGGTAAACTTTCGTTTTGTTAAATATAACAAATTTGTATTTATGATAAAACTCCATAGGCTGATTGGATCAGAGTTCGGACAAACCGAATCCAATGATCCAAAACTGGGAGCTTACGATGAGATTTTTGAAATGCCTGACGGGTTTGGCTTTGGCTGGCGCACTGGCTGCACCAGCGTTTGCACAGGATCCAACTTTTTTCCGCATCGGCACCGGTGGTGCAGGCGGCACTTATTTCCCGATCGGCGGGACCATCGCCAACGGGATTTCGGCCCCTCCGGGCTCACGCCCCTGTGAAGAGGGCGGACAATGCGGCGTGCCCGGGTTGATCGCGATCGCACAGTCAACAACCGCATCAGTCTTCAACAATGCCGCTGTCCAAAACGGCGAGCTTGAGGCCGGCCTGGCCGCGGCTGATGTAACCCGTTCGATGTATCTGGGTGAGGGAAAGTTTGAAGGCAAACCCCACCCGAATCTGCGCATCGTCGCAAACCTGTTCCCCGAAGACCTGCACCTGGTTCTTCCCGCGGGTCAGACCATCAACGATCTGAGTGATCTCAAAGGCAAGCGCGTCGGTATCGCGCAAGCTGGTTCGGGAACGCAGGTCGCTGTGTTGCAAATGCTGGAAGCATGGGGCGTCAACCGTGACAACATGGATGAGGCCGAGTTGAACAACAGTCAGAGTGCCGAACGTCTGGCCGATGGCCAACTGGACGCCTATTTCTACGCGGCGGGCTGGCCGGTTGCCGCAATGGTGCAACTGTCTTCGACCAAGGGCATGAACCTGCATTCTTTCACCGATGAAGATTTGGCAAAGATTAACGAGATTATCCCTGCCTATATCCCCTCGGCCATTCCGGGTGGCGTCTATGAGGGTATTGACACTGAAACAAAAACCCCAGCGGTCAGCGCTATGCTGGTTGTGTCATCGGACCTGTCCGAAGATCTGGTTTATCAGCTGACCAAAGCCCTGTGGAACGATAATACCCGCAAGCTGCTGGACAACGGCCACGCAAAGGGCAAGCAGATCACGCCTGATACTGCCCTCGATGGCGTCGAGGCGCTGGGTGTTCCGCTGCATCCGGGTGCTGAGAAATTCTATAAAGAAGCCGGTCTTCTTCAATAGCCACACCTGACTGAAACCTGTCGCCGGTGCCCCGGTCGGGGCACCGCACTCTGGAATTATGCGAAATCGGGGGGCCATCATGTCCGAGACCCAGAAACTTGATGACCACGAACTGACGGCAGAGGAACTTGCGGCCATCGAAGAACAGTTCGACGAGGGTGCCGCTGTCCGGCAGGTCACGCCCACCGCAGGCAAGGTGCTGCGCGTGGTCGCCCTGATTTTTGCGTTCTACGAATTCTTCACGGCTGGGTTCGGTTTGCCTGCCGACCACTGGCATATGGGCATCTATCTGGCCCTGCTGTTCATTCTGGTCTACGCCACAATCCCGATTATCGGGGTGAAAAGCCTCTATGCGCTCAAAATCAGCCGATTCCGCGTCGGCAATATCCCTCTCTATGACCTGGTATTCATGATGCTTGGCATCATCGCCGCACTATACGTGGGCTTCGCCTGGCGCGGCATTCCGTTTCTGGGGATCGAGGAGCAGACCTTCCGCATGGGCAACCCGAACAACTATGATGTGATTCTCGGGGTCGTGATCATCCTGCTGGTACTGGACATTGCACGCCGCACGTTGGGCTGGGTCCTGCCTCTGATCATCTGCGTATTCATCTCTTATGCATTGCTGGGCCCCTATTTTCCCGGGCTGTTGCAGCACCCGGGTGTGAACTTCAAAACCTTCGTATCATCGATGTACTTTCCGCAGGAAGGTATCTATGGTGTAACGCTTTGGGTCGTATCGACCATCGTGTTCCATTTTGTCTTGTTCGGCGTGATCGCTCAGCGAACTGGGCTGGGGCAATTGTTCATCGACAACGCTACAATTTTGGCGGGTCGCTATACGGGCGGTCCGGCCAAAGTATCGGTGGTATCCTCGGCCTTCTTCGGCACGATCTCGGGCTCTTCGGTGGCCAACACCGTTTCGACCGGCGCGTTGACCATTCCCAACATGAAGCGCCTTGGATACCCCGGCCATTTTGCGGGCGGCGTCGAGGCCGCGTCCTCGGCTGGCGGCCAGATCACACCACCCATCATGGGGGCTGCGGCCTTCATCATGGCTGAGTTTCTCGAGGTGCCTTATACCACCATCGTGATCGCTGCGATATTTCCGGCACTTCTGCATTACGTGGGTGTTTTCGCTGTAGTGCATCTGATGGCGCGCAAGCTGAACCTTCAGGGTCTGGCGAAAGAACAGTTGCCGCAGCTCAAGGCTGTCTGGACTGAAGGCTGGGCCAACATCGTGCCGTTGATCGGCCTGCTGGTGGTCCTTTTCACCGGCTACACGCCATTTATGTCGGCCTTTTGTGGCATTTCGCTTGCTGTCATCGCAGGCATGTCGCGGATCAAGCAACCTCCGACACTGATCTATGCAGCAGCCTTCCTTGGGTTCGTCCTGTGGAAGTTCTCGGATGGAGGCTTTGACCTGACCATGACGGCAATCCTGTGTGGGCTGTCGGTGATCGCCACGCTTAACCCGCAGAAACGTATCGAAGTGCCCGAGATGCTGCAGGCGGTTGAACTGGGTGTGAAATACTCTCTGGCTGTGGGCGCTGCGGCGGCTGCAGTGGGTATCGTTGTAGGGGTGATCAACACCACCGGTATCGGTTTCCGCATCGGATTCATGGTGACACAAGGTGCGGGGAACCTGGCGGCAGATCTCTATAACATGATCTCATTCGGCAGTTTCCAACTGTTTGCGATGGAAGACTTGCAACTGTTTATCTCGCTGGTTTTCATTGCCATCGTCTGCATTCTGATGGGCGCCGGCATTCCAACCACGGCGCTGTACATCATGCTCGTTTCGGTCGCGCAGCCTGCGTTGGCCCAGCTTGGCGTTCCGCCCATCGCAAGCCATCTGTTCGTACTGTATTACGGCGTGGTGTCCGAGATCACACCTCCGGTCTGTACGTCGGCCTATGCGGCGGCAGCGATTGCGAATTCCAACCCGTTCCGCACCGGGCTGTCCGCCTTTACGCTTGGTCTGGGTAAAGTAATCGCGCCAATGGCGTTCGTCTATGCGCCGGTTTTGCTGTTCGTGTCTTCCACCGGGTTTGATCTTTGGGAATTCACCTATACCGCAGCCAGCTGTATTGCCGGTGTCATCGCGCTTTCGGCAGCGGTCGTGGGGTATTGGTTGCAGCCACTCAGTCTCGTGTCGCGCATCCTGATGGTCGTTGCCGGGATTATCTTCGTGGCGCCCACTCTGACGGCTGACTTGATCGCATTGGCGGTGGCGTCTCCTGTCATTGTCACACAGTTGATCGCCCGTAGCCGAATTCAAGCAACGGTCTGACATGCCTGAACAAGTGACCATCATCGGCGCCGGGATCGTCGGCCTATGTTGTGCGCTCTCCTTGCAGGAGCGCGGTATTGCCGTGCGGCTGATCGACCGTGGAGAACCGGGGCAGGAGACATCGTTCGGCAATGCCGGTGTCGTCTCACCGTGGTCGGTGATCCCGCAGGCCACGCCCGGCATCTGGAAAACGATCCCTCGGATGCTGTTGGACCCGAAAAGCGCTTTGACCGTCAGGCTCTCGTTCTGGCCCAGGATGATACCCTGGGGCCTGAGATTCCTGAAGAGTTCAAGTGTGAAATCCGTACGCAACATTTCGGACGCAATGGAGGTGCTGTGCCGTCCATCGATAGATCTGTACCGAAGACATCTGCAAAATACCGGGCACGAAGACCTTATTGTTGATTCCAACTATATCCACGCGTTTCGCAACCCGGATCAGGCTGACCTGAAGGATCTGGGATATCTGATCCGGCAGGAAAAAGGCGGACATCTTGAGCGGATCGACGGACCAGAATTGCGCCGGATCGAACCCGCGCTTTCCAGAGATTTCAACGCTGCGATCCTGATCAAGGGACAGGCGCGGGTTACGTCTCCTGGTCGGGTCGGTGCGGTTTTGGCCGACAAGGTCCGTCAACAAGGCGCCGAGTTCGTGCGGACAGAAGTCAAAGGAATAAAGCGCACGGAAGACGGACAATGGAATTTGACCTCGCCGGCCGGCACGATCCACGCCGACACTGTTGTGCTGGCCGCCGGGGTTTGGTCTGCCGAGTTGCTGAAACCCTTGGGTTTGCCCGTGCCACTGGTGGCCGAGCGTGGATACCATGTCCAATTTCCGACCCCCTCAGCCAGCCTGGAAAACTCGGTGATGGACGTGGACGCCAAGGTGGTGGCCAGTTCGATGCAGGACGGTTTGCGTGTGGCCGGTACGGCCGAATTCGGCGGCATCGACGCGCCGCCAGATCCACGCAAACAGTCCCTTCTGACCGCACAGGCCCGCGCAATGATGCCGGATCTGAACACCTCGGATACGCAGTTCTGGATGGGCCGACGCCCGTCTTTTCCTGACAGTTTGCCTGCGATCGGTCCGGTAGAGGGGCACAAGGGCCTGTTCACCGCTTTTGGTCATTCCCATTACGGTTTGATGATGGCCCCAAAAACCGGTGAGTTGGTGGCCGACCTGGTGTCAGGTCAACGCCTCAACATCCCGTTGGATTCATTCGCCTTGTCACGCTTTTAACTCGCGCCAGCCACCGTTTCGAAGAAGGATTACCCCATCATGCCGATCTACCAGGGTGGACAGAATATCTGCGGAGCCTCAATCGGGGTTTTGTGTCTGGAAAGCTATTTCCCCAAACCACCAGGGCATATCAAGAACCCTTCCAGCCTGCCGTTCCCGGTGCTGTACGAAATGATAGATGGCGTTACGGTGCCAACGCTGCTGAACAATCCGACGCCTGATTTGCTGAACCCCTTCATAAAAGGCGCGCAACGGCTTGAGGCTGAAGGCGTGCGCGCCATTACCGGAAGTTGCGGGTTTCTCGCCCTGTTCCAAAAAGAGTTGGCCGAGGCCGTTTCGGTGCCTGTCTTCGCTTCGAGCCTGATACAGGTGCCGTTGGCCTTTCACATGTCCGGGGCCCGCGCGCCGGTCGGGGTGATTACAGCGGATTCATCGGCACTGACACAACGCCATTTCGAAGGCGTTGGGGCGGGGGGCGTTCCTGTTGCCGTACAGGGCTTGCAGCACACTAGCGAGTTTGCCGAGGTCATCCTGCGCAACACGCGCACCCGCATGGACACAGATTTGATCGAGGCCGAAGTGTTGGATGCTGCGCATAGGCTGAAGCGCGATACGCCTGAAATACGCTCCGTGGTATTAGAATGCACGGATCTTCCCCCTTATGCAAAACGCATTCAGGAAGAACTGAGACTACCTGTTTTTGACCTGACGACGCTAGCGCAAATGGCGCATACAGTAAGCGCGCGTACCGGGTATTGCGGGTTGATGCCGTGGAGTTGAGGCCGTCGCGCGCTGGTAGTGTCCAAGAAATGCCAAATAGCCGCAAAAACAGTGGCTACCTGCTGATACCTTTCGACGGACCGGGACAAGGGACTTTCCCTTGCTGAAGCGGCTGGTTAAGAAGCCACTCCACTGCCGTTTCAGGAGGCCCCTTTGGACCGTATCGCCCGCACCATAGCCACCGAGATCAATGCACGTCCCGATCAGGTCGGTGCTGCGATCAATCTATTGGATGACGGTGCGACGGTTCCCTTTGTCGCCCGCTATCGGAAGGAAGCAACCGGTGGGTTGGACGATACCCAATTGCGTCTTCTGTCCGAGCGTTTGACCTATCTGCGTGAACTCGAGGCACGGCGCAAAACCATCCTGAATTCTATCAAAGATCAAGGGAAGCTGACCGAAGATCTGAGCAAATCGATAGCTCGGGCCAAAACCAAGGCACAGCTGGAAGACATCTATCTGCCTTACAAACCCAAACGGCGTACCAAGGCGATGATCGCGCAGGAAAACGGGCTGGAACCCCTGGTCGAAGCCATTCTGGCCGATCGCGATGCGGACCCGGACACACTGGCCGAGGCATACCTGAGCGAAGCCGTTGCCACCCCTCGAGACGCGCTGAAGGGCGCGCGCGACATTCTGACCGAACGATTGACTGAAAATGCGACACTGCTGGGTGAATTGCGTATGTTCATGCAGCGCGAAGCGCAGCTCAGTGCCAGGGTTATCGACGGGAAGGAAAAGGAAGGCGCTAAGTTCAGCGATTACTTTGACCATTCCGAGCGTTGGGCGGATGTTCCATCGCACAGGGCGCTGGCAATGCTGCGGGCTTCAAAAGAGGGCATTGTTTCGCTTGATATCGCGCCGGAACCGGAATTTGGGGCTGCACGGGCCGAGACCATTGTTGCCGCACATTTGCAGACACGCGGCAATGGACCGGGTGATGCCTGGTTGCGCAAAGTTGCCGGGTGGACGTGGCGGGTCAAGCTTTCGCTGTCCATGATGGTCGAATTGATGGCCGATCTGCGCAGCCGGGCGCAGGACGAGGCAATTCAGGTCTTTTCGCGCAACCTCAAGGATTTGCTGTTTGCCGCGCCTGCAGGTGCCAGGGCTACTTTGGGTCTTGATCCCGGCATCCGCACTGGCGTGAAGGCGGCAGTGGTTGACGCAACGGGTAAGGTCGTCGCCACTGATACGTTCTATCCATTTCAACCAAAAAACGATCTGCGCGGGGCGCAGGCGACCATCCTCAATCTGATCTCGGCCCACCAGATCGAGTTGATCGCCATCGGGAACGGAACCGCGAGCCGAGAAACTGAACGGTTGGTTGCAGACACACTGAATTTGCTCCCCAAGACGGTAAAAGCGCCAACTAAGGTGGTAGTGTCCGAAGCTGGGGCCTCAGTCTATTCCGCGTCGGAACTGGCAGCACGAGAGTTTCCCGATCTGGATGTCTCGCTGCGCGGGGCGGTGTCCATCGCCCGGCGATTGCAGGATCCTTTGGCAGAATTGGTCAAAATCGAACCGAAATCCATCGGCGTGGGGCAATACCAGCATGACGTTGACCAGCACCGCCTGTCGCAATCCCTGGATTCTGCGATTGAGGATGTCGTGAACGCGGTCGGGGTTGACCTGAACACAGCCTCTGCACCTTTGCTTGCGCGTGTGTCGGGACTGGGCCCCGCGCAAGCCGAAGCCATCGTCGCCCATCGCGATCTGAACGGACCGTTCCAATCGCGCAAAGACCTGTTGTCCGTCGCAGGCTTGGGTCCGCGGGCCTTTGAACAGTGCGCCGGGTTTCTTCGCATAAGGGACGGCGCTGAACCGCTTGATGCGTCGTCGGTGCACCCCGAAGCCTATGAAGTCGCCCGCCGCGTCGTGTCGGCCTGCGGTCGGGATATCAGGCACATCATGGGCCATGAAGAGTCCTTGAAAGGGTTGCGGGCACAACAATTCGTAACCGAAGATTTCGGCCTGCCCACTGTTCTGGATATCTTTGCCGAGCTTGAGAAACCCGGACGGGATCCCCGGCCCAGTTTTGTCACGGCCAGTTTCGCGGATGGCATCGAAGAGATAACCGATCTGAAGCCCGGAATGGTTCTTGAGGGCACCGTGACAAACGTGGCGGCCTTTGGGGCCTTTGTGGATGTGGGCGTTCATCAGGACGGGCTGGTTCATGTCAGCCAGCTGGCGGACCGCTTCGTCAAGGACCCGTATGAGGTCGTCAAGGCCGGGCAAGTTGTGAAAGTGCGCGTTGTCGAGGTGGATGTGCCCAGAAAGCGTATCGGTCTTTCGATGCGCAAACAGGGCGGCGGCGGAAAGCAGCGCGCCTGATCTGCAATCTGCACATTATCCGGGTGTAACGACATGAAGGCGTTACCCACCGGAAATAGCGTGCAGACCGATACGGGCAGCCAGTATGCATTGTTTTCATTGAGCGCTGAACTGGGTATCAGCAAGAGAGTTCACAGCGCCGCCAAATGGATCGAAACAGAAACTATAGTTCATGCAGTACCACAACAAGCCTTACGACAAGCTTCAGGTTGGCGATACCGCCGAGTTGGTCCGCACTTGTTCGGTCGACGATTTCTATGTGTTCGCCAACAATTCGGGCAATCACAATCCTTTCCATCTAGCCAGCGAAGACGGCGACGGCGACCACACCAAAGAAGCGGTTGCACCTGCAATGTTCGTGGGAGCCCTGATCTCGGCAGTCTTGGGGAACGTTCTGCCGGGGGCAGGGACGCTTTACAAATCGCAGCGGTTTGACTTTGTTGGAAGGGCGCATGCAGGTGATGAGCTGGTATCCAAAGTCACCGTTTTGGAAAAGCGACCAAACCGGGAGGTTGTCTTTGACACGGTCGTTACGCGCCCATCGGACGGAGCCGTGATCGTCAGCGGGCAGGCCGTCGTGATCGCGCCGGAGAAAGAGATGGTGTTTGCCGAATTGGAATTGCCTGGGCTGGTGGTGAAACGTCATCGTCATTTTGATGCCATGCTGGAAAAGGTACGCCCGCTGCCGCCTATGCCTACTGCTGTTGTGGCTCCGGAAGAGCCCAATGCCCTGAGTGGAGCCTTGTTGGCCGCCCATGAGACGATCATCACACCCATTCTGATCGGTGACCCGGACAAAATCGCCAACGCTGCCGCCGAAATCGGAGCGTCGTTGGAAGGGATTGAAATCATACCGCAAAGTGATCATTTCAGCGCGGCCAACACGGCGGTCGATCTTGTTGCGGAAGGTCGAGCAAAGGCGCTGATGAAAGGGCATCTGCATACGGACGAACTGTTAAAAGCCGCGCTCAGGCGCGAGAATGGCCTGCGCACCGGTCGCCGCTTTACGCATGTCTTTGTCATGGATGTGCCCGGACAACCCAGACCACTCTTGGTGACAGACGCGGCGATCAATATCGAACCGGATCTGGAAACCAAGATTGACATTGTCCAGAACGCAATCGACTTGGCCTTGTCGCTGGGGATCGAAAGTCCCAGGGCAGGTATTCTTTCTGCAATCGAAACCGTCAATCCGGCGATCCGATCTTCCGTCGATGCGGCCCTGCTGTCGAAAATGGCGGAACGCGGCCAGATTACGGGTGGGTTGGTCGACGGCCCTCTGGCCATGGACAATGCGGTCAGCCTTGCTGCTGCCCGGTCCAAGGCGATCGTGTCTGATGTTGCCGGCAAAACGGATATTCTGGTGGTGCCCAATCTGGACGCCGGGAACATGATGGCCAAGCAACTGACCTATATCGCCAATGCAGAAGGGGCCGGTGTGGTCATGGGGGCCAAGGCGCCCATCATTTTGACCAGCCGTGCCGATGACGACAAGGCTCGACTTGCATCCTGCGCCGTGGCAGCCCTGCACGACTCCTTCTCACTTTCACGCACCGGAGCACCCACATGACACATGTCGTGACACTGAACGCTGGATCGTCTTCGATGAAATTTGGCTTGTTTGAACTAACCGAAGACGATCCAATCATGGTTTGCACCGGTGCGGTCGAGAACATTGGTGAACAGGAACCGCTTGTTAAAGCAAAGTCTTCCGACGGAAGTGTCCTTGCCAGCGGCACCGCCGGAGAAATCAGTGATCACGCCTCGGCCCTGGACTGGGTTTTGAACCTGCTGGCCCGCTCTTTTCCTAACTGCGACGTAACTGCGGTAGGGCATCGTGTTGTCCACGGTGGACCTGACATTGACGCACCTGTGCCGCTGACCAAGGCTTCCATTCAAACGCTGGACAAGCTGTCTCCGTTTGCGCCTTTGCATCAGCCGCACAATCTGGCCGGGGCCAGGGCGGCGATGGAACGTTTTCCAAACGCGGTTCAGATTGCCTGTTTCGATACGGCCTTTCACCGAAATCACCCTTGGGAGAACGACGTATTCGCCTTGCCGCGCGAGTATTACGACAAAGGTGTTCGACGCTATGGCTTTCACGGGCTCAGCTATGAATACATATCGGATCACATGGCAAAAACAGCGCCGCTTCTGCACGAAGGACGCGTGGTCGTGGCCCATCTGGGCAATGGTGCATCAATGTGTGCGATGATCGGAGGGCGATCAGTGGGCTCGACCATGGGGTTTTCAGCCCTCGACGGGCTGCCGATGGGTACACGCTGTGGTCAACTGGATCCCGGAGTGGTCCTGTATCTGATGGACCAGGAAGGGCTGAGCGCTGACGAAATCTCAGACCTATTGTTCCGGAAGTCGGGGTTGTTGGGCCTGTCCGGGTTGTCCAACGATATGCGCACCCTGGAAAAGGCGGACACACGCGAAAGCCGTCAGGCGATCAGCTATTTCACTTTCCGTATTCGGCGCGAGCTTGGGGCAATGGCGGCCATTCTCGGCGGAATCGATGCCTTGGTATTCACCGGTGGGATCGGGGAAAACTCGCGTCTGGTGCGTGACCGGGTTTGCTCGGGGATGGGATGGCTGGGCATCGAGCTGAATCCTGACGCAAATGCGGACAATGACCGGATCATTTCAACTGACCTGTCACGCGTCGTGGTCATGACAATCCCGACCAATGAAGAACTGGTTATTGCCCGTGCAGCGGCAGATCTGTTGGCCAAACGTCCTCGGCTCAGAACTGCCTAGCGACCTACGTTTCGGTGTACGTCCAGCGATAGGCAGGCGGGGTCGGTCCCTTGTTCCGGCCTCCCTGCTGCATTTGTTCCCACGCATGGGCCAGAATGCCAACAGATCGGGACAGGCAGAAGAGACCGCGCGCCAGCGGCGGTGCAAAGCCAAGCTCGGCGTAGATAACCGCTGTGGCCCCATCAATGTTCATCGGAACGGGTTTCCCCTTGCGCCGTGCCAGTTCTACCTCAATATCTTGCCCGATCCGCATAACGTGACCATTGCAAGCCCCGTTTTTCACGGCCTCTGAAACCAATACCATCAGGCGCGGTGCACGGGGATCAGTTGGGGTGTGGAACCGGTGGCCAAAGCCAGGCAAAATCTTTCCTTCGCTCTCTATCCACTCATCCAGCGCCTGCTCCAAACGGCCAGGATGTTGCGCCACGAAATGGTACAGGGCAACGGCCTGCTCGCCAGCGCCACCATGAATATCCCCCAACATGTTCACGGCACTGGCCATCGCGTTGTTGAGAGGCAGCCCACAGGTCACGGCCATGCGCGCCGTCGCAATGGAAGGCGCCTGAGGTCCATGGTCCACGGCGGCGACCAACGCGGCCTCGAACAACCGGGCCTGCGCGCCAGATGGTCGGTCGCCCCGTACCATGAACCAGATCATTTCCGCGAAGCTGAGATGCCCTATCAGATTCTGGATCGGCTCCCCTCGCAGGTCGATCCGGCCCGGTTCCATATCGATGATGGAAGTCGTCCACCAATCGGACACATCGCTCATATGATGCCTTCCTTGCTCAAGGCGTCAATTTCCGCGCAGGATAGCCCAATTTCAGACCAGATCGCACTATTGTCCGCCCCGAGCTGTGGTGGTGCGGTGCGCGGCATTTGCCGTAATCCATTCAATACAACAGGGCTTCCCGCAAGTTTCATGTCTTCGCCCTGCACCTGCAAAGACCCGATCAGGCCGCGACCAGCAAGTTGTTCGTCATCAAGCGCCTCGGGCACGGTCAATACCTGCCCCGCTGGCACTCCAATTGCGTTGAGTTCGCGTACCCAGTCCGATGCCGCTCTGGTCCGCAGGGTTTCCTCCAGCGCCTCACGCAGGGCGTGGCGATTGCGCTTACGGTCTTCGCGTGTTTCGTAGTCCGGGTGATCCAGCAGGTCTTTGCGGTCCAAATTACGGGCCAGTGCCTGCCACTGCTCGTCGCGGTTGGCGGCAATGTTGATGAGGCCATCAGAGGTTTCAAATGTTCCTGACGGCGCTGACGTGGTGTTTTCGTTGCCATGAGCTTCCGGAGTGACACCACCCACCAGATAGTTCGATACGACCCAACCCATTGTCGAGATCACAGCCTCGGACATCGCCACATCCAGATAGGTTCCCCGAGGATCAGCGTTCAGGGCAGCAGAAACCGCGAACGCGGCCGTCATCCCCCCGACCGTATCCGCCAATGGATAACCAACGCGATAGGGCGCAGTGTCTGGTCCTCCGGTGACGGACATCACGCCACTGATACCCTGCACGATCTGGTCATATGCCGGATCGCCTCGGCGGGGACCATCCTGTCCGAACCCGCTAATGGCGCAGTAAATCAGGTTGGGGTTCACATCGCGCAAGACGCCATATCCCAGTCCAAGCCGATCCATCACACCGGGGCGAAAGTTCTCCACCAAAACATCCGCGGTCTGGACAAGCCGCTTCAGCAGCACTTTGCCCTCTTCTGTTTTCATGTTGAGCGTGATGGACTTTTTTTCAGCATTTTGCGCCAGAAAACTGACGCCCATACCGGCCTTGTTTCTGGCAGGATCAGCTCCCAGGACGCGGGCAAGGTCGCCGCCATCAGGGCGCTCGACCTTGATCACTTCAGCGCCCATAAGCGCCAGTTGATAACAGCAATACGGACCCGCGAGGACATTCGTCAGATCGAGAACCCGTATTCCTGCCAGCGGCTCAGTCACCTTCGGCAACCCCTGCTGCCCGAGCCCGTGCGCGGCGCGCGCGGTAGCTGGGAAGAAGCACCAATAGCGCTGCAATAACCAGAAGACCCAGCGTCATTGGACGCTCCCAGATGAAGGCGATGCCGTCATAAAGCTGCATCGAACGGGCAAAGTTATCTTCCATCATGCCACCAAGGATGAAGCCAATCAGCAGCGGCGCAAGCGGGTAGTCAGCAAACTTCAACGCCGTGGCGCAAACACCGAAGCCGACGAGTATCAAAAGTTCAGTCGCGTTGTTCTGCCCGATATAGGCCCCCATAAGGGTGAAGAAAAGAATGAAGGGGATCAGGTAAGTGCGCGGAACCGAGAGAACCTTGGCAATATATGGGATCAGCGGCAGGTTCAGGATCAGCAGGACAAGGTTGCCGATGAACATTGACATAATCACGGCCCAGAAAATCTGTGGCTCGTCCAGCATCAGGCGTGGGCCAGGTGTCACGTTCAAGGCAATCAAAGCGCCAAGCAGAATCGCGGTGGTGCCAGACCCGGGAATGCCCAGCGTCAGCAGCGGCACGAAAGAACCGGTACATGCCGCATTGTTGGCCGTTTCGGGCGCTGCCAGACCCTTTATTGACCCTTTGCCGAATTCTTCCTGTTCCTCTTTAGGGGCAATGTTGCGCTCGACCGCGTAGCCGAGGAAGCTGGCAATCGTTGCGCCTGCGCCGGGAAGAACCCCGATGAAGAACCCCTGTACCGATTGACGGCCGATCACAGGCGCGATGGCCTTGGCTTCACTGCCTGTGATGCGCAGGTCTTTGATCTCGCCGTCATCTCCCTGAAGATCCTTTGGTTTGAGCACCAGAAACAACGCTTCGGGCAAGGCGAACATGGCCATGGCAAGCGTGATGAAGCCAAAGCCCGATTGCAGGTCCATGATACCCATGGTGAAACGCGGCAAGTTGAACAATGCGCCTTCACCAACTGTTGCCATGATCAACCCAACAAGCGTCATGATGACCGCCTTGGCCACTTGACCAGTACCTGCGAAGGCTGCGATTGCGGACAGGCCCACGACCATGAGCGCGAAATACTCGGCCGAGTGGAACAACAGCGCCACCGAAGACAGAGCAGGGGCAAAGACCATCAACAAAATGGCCCCGATCGTACCGCCGGCAAAACTTGCAATAGCAGCAATTGTCAACGCCTTGCCTGCTTTGCCCTGGCGGGCCATTGGGTAGCCGTCAAAGCTGGAAGCCACGGTCCCCGCGACCCCCGGCGCATTAAGAAGGATAGAAGACGTCGAACCGCCAAAGATGGCGCCGTAATACACACCGGCCAGCAAGATCAGAGCTGCGGACGGGTCGCCCATGGAAATCGCGACCGGGATCATGATGGCGATGATCGACATCGGCCCAAGACCCGGAAGCATGCCGATGAAAGTACCGATCAGGCACCCTGCGATGACCATCAGCAGGTTCTGAATTGAGAAGGCCGTTTGCAGGCCGATCAGTAGTCCTTCGAGCATGTCAGCCTCCGAAAATGCCCGGCAATGGGCGCATGTAGATGCCAAGAACTTCCTGAACCAGATACCAGACCGAGCCGGTGGCGATCAGCGCGACGAGCAGCATGACGTGCCATTTCCGCTCACCCAGAATGAAAGACCCGAGGATCAGAAAGGCCGAAGTCGAGATCAGAAACCCGACGGGGCGCAGGCAAAGCGCATAGACGACCATCAAGGCCAGTAGCATAAGCGCCTGATCAAGATGGTATTCTCCCAACCGCCGATAATCGATATCGGCTTCCTTTGGTTCCGTCTTTTCAAAGCCCAGCAAAATGATCGTGGTGGTGATGATACCCAGAACCGACAGCACTTTGGGGAACGTACTGGGCCAAATTGGGTTTCTCTGCATGAAAGGGGGCAGACCGCCATCCATCGTGAACCAAGCGGCGTAGCCATATGTCAAACACACACCCAGAAGAATGAGTGCGATCCAGCGATCCAGCGCCATGAGACCCCCTCCCTGCTCTTGTTCGTGAGGAGGCAGAGCGGTCTACCCGCTCTGCCTGAATAAGGGCTTAGAGGAAGCCCAGCTTTTTCATCAGATCGCCGATCTGCTGTTCCTGCTGCTCCAGGAACGACTGGAAGTCAGCGCCCGAGTTGTGGATGTTGACCCAACCATTGCGTGCACGAACCTCTTCCCAGTCCGGGGTGTCATACATCTTGGCAATCGCTTCCTGGTAGGCAGCCAGCTTGTCTTCGGGCAGACCGGGGGCCGCGAAAAAGCCGCGCCAATTCACAAACGTGGTATCAATACCCTGTTCCTTCATCGTCATCGCGTCAGGAGCCGCATCAACGCGTTCCTCGGACGTCACGCCGATAATCTTGACTTCACCTGCGTTTGCCAGATCGACCGCTTCCGAAAAACCGGTGGACAGGGCTGCGATCTCACCCGACAGCAGGGCCGCCATGGCTTTGCCGCCCGCATCATAGGGGATGTACTTCACGCCAAGCGCATCTTTACCCGCTGCTTCCATCACCATGGCGGCGACCAGATGGTCCATGCCGCCGGGAACAGAGCCGCCACCGATCGCAGTGCCGCTTGGGTCGGCATCAAAAGCGGCAAGCAAGTCTTCCATCGAATTGATTGGACTGTCTTTGCCCACGACGATCGCGGCATAGTCACCGATAGTGCCCGAAACCAGCGTCAGATCGCGGAAGTTGTGAGGGAATACACCGGTCAATGAGCGGATCACGATTGGCGTGGAGTTCACCATCAGCGTGCCATGGTTGCTGTCGGCATTTTCGATCAGGAACCCAATGGCTTTGCCGCCGCCGCCACCCGACATGTTTTCGTATGACGCCGTGCCTACGAGACCCGCTTTTGTCAGCGCTTCGCCCGTGCCGCGCGCGGTACCGTCCCAGCCGCCACCGGCACCACCGGGGATCAGAAAGTGGATGCTGTCCACGACCTGTTCTTCAGCCAGAGATGGCCCGGCCAGACCAAAAGCAGCCACAGCTGCGATCAGGGCGCGACGGCCCAGTGTGAATGTCGTCATTATGTCCTCCCATTTGACAACTGGCCGCATAGCGGCACAGATTGGGTAGAACAAAAACACATCAACCTGACATCAACCTGTCACGAGCGAAAATATAGCAAAAAACCCATGAAATTCCTGCTTGTGGAAGACAATATTGATCTGGCAAATGCCATCTGTTCCCGCATGAGGTTGGACGGCCATGTGGTTGATCACGCGTCTAAACTGGATGAGGCGACCGCTTTTGCAGAAACACAGGAATACGACCTTATCCTGCTGGATATCATGTTACCGGATGGGGACGGCCGCGATTTTCTGAAACGGCATCGTGCAGGCCATCTGGACACCCCTGTGATCATTTTGACGGCACGCAGCCAGGTCTCGGATCGAATCGGCTCTCTGGATCTGGGGGCCGACGATTACGTCACCAAGCCTTTCGATCATGCCGAGCTTGAGGCTCGCTGCCGCGCCGTCCTGCGCCGCAAATCCGGGAATGCCAGGACTACGATAGAAGTGGGTGGCATAGTCTTTGACCCTTTGGCAGGTCATCTAACTGTCGGAGATGAGACTGTTTCGTTGCGCAACCGTGAACTGCGCCTTCTGGAACTGTTCATCAGTGCGCCGGGACAGGTGTTTTCGAAACAAAAGCTCACGGACCGGCTTTTTTCTTATGATGACGACGTCTCGGACAATGCCATCGAGGTTTACGTTGGCCGCCTTCGCAAACATCTTGAACCTTCGGACCTGAAGATCACCACGCTCCGCGGTCTTGGATACAGGCTGGATCATGCTTCCTGATCCTCATGTGTCAGGATCGCTTCGGAACAGGTTGGTTCTGACTTTGATTGGTGGTGCCGCGATCCTTGCGTTTCTTCTGTTTGTTGCGGTTCGCAACTATGCCGCACAGGTCGCGCAACAAGGACAAGACAACATCCTCGGGGCGTCGGTCACGTCAATTCTGGACGCGGCCGCCTTGCGTGACGGCCAATTGGAGGTTGATATTCCCTACGCAGCCTTCGCAATGCTAAGCACGCCATCCGATGACCGGGTTTTCTATGCGATTTTTCAGGATGGCGTGTTTCTGTCCGGATACGAAGATCTGCCGCCGATCACTGGGCAATTCGACAGCAAGTGGAGCTTTCGATCCAGTCAGATACGGGGTGAAACTATCCGTCAAGTCAGCGCGCGACGGACCCTTGTGGGCCTGAACAAACAATCCGTCATCGAGGTCGCATTGGGCCAAACACAGGATGCGCTTGCGGAAACCCTGGACCAGATTTCACGCAACGCAGCGGTATTGGGCATCAGTTTTTTTGCCCTTGCCGCAGCACTGTCGTTTTGGGCAACTTCATCCACTATCGGCCAATTGAACAGGCTTACGACTTCTGTCACGCGGCGCGGCCCGCAGGACCTGAGCCCGTTTAAAAAACCCGTACCCCGCGAAATGGCTCCGTTGGTGGCGTCGTTGAATTCATTGATGGGGCGACTGGATCAGTCGCTGAGCCAATCGGAAGACTTTATCGCCGAGGCTGCTCATCGGGTACGTACCCCTCTGGCAACAGTCCGATCTTACGCCGATGCCACCTTGCAGAGGGTCGAAAAGGAAGAAAACCGAGAAGCTTTGCGCTCAATGGTGCGGGCCATTGATGAAAGTTCGCGCGCGGCGGGGCAATTGCTGGACCACGCGATGATCACGTTCCGTGCCGATCATCTGGAGCGCGAAGACATTGATCTCAACGCTTTGGTCCATGATCTGGTGCAACGCCTGACGCCAATAGCCGAGATGAAGGACTTGTCACTTTCCCTGAGCGGCGATCCAAAGGTTTCCTATTCAGGTGACCCCATTCTTATTCAAAACGCTGTGCGAAACATGATCGACAATGCTCTGAAATATGCTCCTGCGGACAGTTTTGTCCGCATAGAGGTTGTTTCAGAACCGCACATTCAGATAATCGTCAAAGACCGTGGGTTGGGGTTTCACCCAAACGAAATCGATACGCTGACACGCCGCTTTGAACGCGGGCAGAACGCAAGCGGTACCATCGGATCGGGATTGGGCCTTACAATCGTTCAGGACGTCGCAACTGCCCATGGCGGCACACTAGAACTGGCCAATCGGCAAGGGGGCGGCGCTTGCGTAATTTTATCGCTTTGATCTTCTTCAGTCTTCCTGTCGTTGCTGTCGCCCAGATCTGGGAGGACAGGCAGGTTTTCAACGCCTCGACGGATGAGGTGCGTCTTCGCGTCATCTCAAGCACGGACACCTTTCTGTTCAAGCCATTGATCGCCGATTTTATCGAAGAAAACCCCGGTATCTCTGTTGAATACATGGTGACAGGCACCGCGGATATTGACCTAATAGTCCGTGCCGCGCCCGAAGATTTTGATGTCGTAATCTCCAGTGCGATGGATCTGCAACTGAAGCTGGCAAACGACGGATTTGGGCGCATCATTGACGACATATCACTGCCATCCTGGGCGCAATGGCATCAAAGCCTTTTCGCTTTCACCTCTGAACCCGCGACCATAATGGTCAACCGGGCGGCCTTTGCCGGTGGCCATATCCCAGAGACCCGGCAACAACTGATTGAAATCCTTCGTATGCACCCCGATGATTTTCGGGGCCGAGTAGGTACCTATGATATCCGTCAATCCGGTCTGGGTTACCTGTTCGCAACACAGGATGCCCGTGCGTCTGAGACCTATTGGCGGCTCATGGAGGTAATGGGTGGATTGGACGTGCGCCTGTACTGTTGTTCGGCAGATATGATTGATGACCTCGTCAATGGAGAGATTGCGGTGGCTTACAATGTTCTGGGCAGCTATGCCGAAGCCCGCGCCGGAAGCAAGGACACCGTGGAAATCATCCTGCCATCAGATTTTCAGACAACCATGATGCGTACAGCGATGGTATTGAATGGCACCCCTCAACCGGACGCTGCCACGTCTTTTCTCAAACACCTGATTTCCAACCAAACCGAGCGGGTAGGAGACCGCGTTACCTTGCCACCCTTGGCAACACACGAGACTGGCACTGACCGCGAAACGATTGGGCTGGACCCGGCCCTCATGACATTTCGGGACAAGCTGAAACGCCGCCGTTTTCTGGCTGAATGGGAAAACGCGGTTATCCAGCGATAACCGCGTCCGCATCATTCGCGAAACGCGCGATTGAAGTAGTCCGCCATTGGTTTCACAAGGTAGGACAACGGTGTGCGTTCATCGGTCTTGATCAGTGTCTCAACCGGCATGCCCGGCAATAGTTCCTGACCATTGAGCCGGTCGATCTCACCGTCATTCAGCACTACTTCGGCGCGGTAAAAGGTGAAACCAGACTGTTCATCCGTGAATGTGTCCGCTGAGACGTTGTTGACCTGTCCCTCAAGTTCGGGCGTTTCGCGTTGATTGAACGCCGGGAACCGCAGGGCAACGGGTTGCCCAACATGCAATTGATCCACATGGATTGCATCGACCCGCGCAGCAACCAGTAGCGGCGTGTCCTGCGGAACCACATACATCATAGGTTCGCCCGGCTGAATGACGGATTGCAATGCAAAGACCTGACTGCCGTAGACAGTTCCACTGACAGGCGCACGGATTTCCAGCCTGGTCAAACGCTCTGCCAAGGACAGGCGTCGCTCCCACAGTTCCGCTACCTGTGCCTGAGCGTCCCGCAAAGTGGTAATTGCTTCTTCCCGTCGGGTCGCGGTCAGTTCGACAATCTGAATCTCGGTAGACGCAATCTGTCCCTTCAGTCGCGCGACAGCCGCTTCCAACTTGCCGATTTCACCTGTAAGGCTGGCCTCTTCCCGTTGCAGCGCCAGAACCCGGCTGTTCTGCGTCAAACCCCTGCTCAACAGGCTTTGCTGATCTTCCAACTCCGCCTCAATCAACTCGGTCTGGCGGCGCAATGAGACCAACTGAGCCTGTGTGCCTTCAATCTCGCTTTCGATCTGAACCAGCTGTTTGCGCAGCTGCTCATCCTGCTTGGACAGAGTTTCCAGGCGGGCGTCAAACAGGTTCTGTTGTCCCTCAATCAGGTCGGGATCAATGTTGTTTTCTTTTTGAACCTCGGCCAGGCGTGCCGCCAAGTCTTCGGATGTCAAACCGTCCCGTTCGGCCTCAAGCCGGGCACGGCGGGCCAGCAGATCAAAGAGTTGAGACTCTACAATAGTCTGTTCCGACGACATAAACGTGTCATCCAACCGCAAAAGCAAATCGCCCGAGGCGACTCCATCACCGTCGCGCACGAAAATCTCGCCAACCACGCCGCCGTCTGGATGTTCAACGACCTGACGATTGCTCTGCACTTCGATTACACCCGGAGAAACAATTGCTCCGGCCAGCCGCGTTTTCACGGCCCAAAGCCCCAATCCGCCAACCAGAATGCCAAGGGCAAGAAATCCTACAAACGCAGGAGTTTTGATGCCCCAGACTGGCAGCGGCTTTTTAGTAGATTTTTTCGCCATTATTCACCTACGGGGCTGAGCTTGCGCTTAATCGCGCCCGCATTCTGGACCATTGCGTTCAGAACCTCATCGCGACTGCCGAACCTGACCACTTGGCCTTTTTCGACGACTGCCAGATCGTCACATTCCGAAATGGCCTGCGGGCGGTGCGTCATGATGATGGCGCCTTTTCCTGCCGCCTTGAGGCCACGCACGGCCGCATTTAAGGCTTCGGTGCCGTCTGCGTCCAGGGCCGAGTTCGGCTCGTCAAGAATGAGCAAGACCGGATCGCCATATAGCGCGCGGGCTAACGCTATGCGCTGTTTCTGACCGCCCGACAACTGACTGTCATTGCCCTCAAGGAATGTGCCATAGCCTTTTTCCAATGACAGGATCAGTTCGTGTGCATTGGCCTTTTTGGCCGCCGCAACCACCGCCTCGGAATCCGGGTTTTCCGACATCCGCGCAATGTTCTCAGCAACGGTTCCGTTAAACAGAGTGACCTGCTGCGGCAAGTACCCGATATGGCTGCCCAGATCGTTTGGATCGTATTGGTCCAAAGTGGCGCCGCCCAACCGGATCTCGCCGGCTGCGGGCCTCCAAAGCCCAAGCAATGCCTTGGCTAGGGTCGTCTTGCCCGATCCGCTTTTTCCGATGACACCAAGCGCCTTTCCCGGTTCCAGTTTCAAGTTCACATTCCGCAACGTTGGCGCAGAAGCGCCCGGAGGGATTACTGTCAGGGATTTGGCTTCCAGTTGCGACTTGGGGATAGGCAAACGTATCCGCTGTTCTTCCGGCGGTGTCTGGTCCAGAAACCGGGTCAGAGAGATCCAGGACGTGCGTGCCCGTTCAATCAATCCCCATTGGCCGACAGCCTGCTCGACCGGTGCCAAGGCACGCCCCAAAAGGATCGAGCCTGCAATCATCGCACCCGGAGTCATTTCGTTTTGCAGAACCAGCCACGCGCCCAGAGCCAGCATAGCCGATTGAAGAAATAGCCGAAGCGATTTAGTCAGCGACGTGAAGCTACCGGTCCAGTCACTGGCAGAAATGCTTTGACGCAAAGCATCCGTACGCTGGTTCAACCACCGCTTGGTGACGTCCGCCTGCATTCCCTGAGAACGCACAACTTCCGCCGCTTGCCGCGCCTGCTCAGAGAAAGCGTTCGCTCGTGCCGCTGCAGATTGCGCAGCAGCCACCTTTCGGCTGGTCAGGGCCTGGTTAAGCAGTGCAATCATTACCAGTAGCAAGCCGCTTGCAACTGCCAACCAGCCAAGCAGTGGATGAAACAGGAAAATTGCCCCGAGGAAAACGGGCGTCCACGGAATATCCATCACTGCAAGCAATACGGGCGAAGAACACAAGGTACGAATGGCCTCCAGATCTCGCAGTGCGGTCGCCGGAGCTGATCGCACCTGAGGCACCAGTGATCGGCGCAATGTGGCTTCGAAAACGCGTTCATCTAGTTGCGACTGGAACCGGGCGCCAAAGCGGGCAACGATGCGACCACGCGCATAATCGAGCATAGCCATCAGCGCATAAAGCAATGCGACGAGCAAAAACAGTGCGGTCAGAGTTTCAACCGCTCGCGAGCCAAGAACCCGGTCATATACCTGCAACATGAACAGGGGACCTGTGAGCATGAGCAGGTTAACGAAGATGCTGAACAAAAACGCCAAGGCCAGAAAGGCGATGCCCTGATTGCGCACTTTGCGCAATTCATGGCGAGGGGCCGCTGATACGCGGTGTTGAGGTTTCACAGTTTTAAATCCACATCATTCCGGAAGGCAACGCCGCATTTAGAAAGTTAGTTCAGCGTTGCCAAGTTTGCACATGTTTTTTTGAGCAAGAAACCGCAGACCATGCACAGGAAAGGGCACTTTTTGGCCAATGCCAAAAAGAATGTCATAACATTTGTGTTTTGTGCCACTATCGCATCAAAGCTCTGGGGTCGATGCCTAAAGGACCTGACTATTTCCGTGGATTTAACCAACGCAAGATTAGGTTGGCGGCGATGATCACCAGCACGGTCCGTATCAGGTGATGAGTGATGACAAAGCCTAGATCAGCGCCCGAAACAATTGCCAGAACCGTCATCTCGGCCTGCCCCCCAAGAGCGAAAGCAAGAAAAGCTTCGACGGGGCTTCCCAACTCAAGAGTTGTAACTACGGCAGTGAATCCTGCGGCCAGAATGGCCAGCACAACAACATAGGCAACGATCCGGCGCAATTCACCCCAAGTCACGCCGACAAACTTCACTCCAATAGCGCAATTTTTCTCCACCTTTCCAGCCAATAAGTGCCGCCAGAACCATCAGCAGCAGCTCATGAACTGGTAACTCATGCGCTGGCTGCCCAATAGGGTTGGTGAGTTCGGCGCTGTAGAAAGCCGTCAGGAACAATGGTGCCAAAGTGTCGATGATCAACACGCGCGTACTGTGGATCAAAGACAGGGTTCTCGGGTCGGCTCCAGCCTCGGCGCCAAAAAGGATCATGTCCTGCAATCCGCCCGGCATCGCCGCGTAAAAAGCGGTTTTTTTCGTCAAACCCCCAAGCTTTGCGAAAAAACGGCACACCAACAAGAGCGATCAGTACAATGAAGGCGGGGACCAACATGATCGATGCAGCCATCTTGGGCAATTCGACGAATAGCGCTGGCGTGATCGATGCACCAACTGCAACGCCCAAGATCGTCCTGGCTGCGACGGAAACCTGCCCAAATCCGTCCATCGGCGCCTGGGCCATCTTGGCGATCAGGCAAGCGGCCATGGGGCCGAACAAGAACGGTAGCGGAAGACCCAATATCCAAAAGACCGCTGTGCCAAGCGCTGCAATTCCAAAAGTCACCAACCTTTTCACACGGCGGGAGAGGGGATTCTTTGAAACGGACAAAACTTGAATTCCGTTGCCATTGATCCATGATGTATTCTTTTGTATGCGAATGGATGCAAGGTGCAAGTATGAGCATGATGGTCTACCAGGACGACGCGAAACAGCCGGGCCCACAAGGCAATTCCGTGTATCAGCGGCTGCTGGATGAGATTCGCGAAGGCGCGCTTTTGCCCGGCGATCGCTTGAGAGAAATAGACCTGTCTGAACGGCTAGGCGTCAGCCGAACTCCTGTTCGCGAAGCGATCCGACAGCTTGAGGCTGATGGGCTTGTCACGCATGTGCCGAGACAGGGCGCATCGGTCCGAAGCCTGAGTTATGCCGAAGTGATGGAGCTCTATGAGATGCGCGCCGTGCTTGAAGGTACTGCGGCCCGAGCTGCGTCAGATGTCGAATTAGACGAGCTGGAGGTTCTGAACGACCGACTTGCCAAAGCAGGTACCGGGCCGGAAGCTGCCCGGATCAACCGGTGTTTCACGCCACGCTGTTGGATGCGGTCAAAAAACGGTTTCTGGCGAAATCCATGCTTTCATTGCAAAAGGCGCTGCTGATTCTTGGACCGTCACAACTGTTGGACAATGAGCGGGCGGATGCCGCAGTCGCTGAACATCGGTGCATTATGACAGCCCTCAAATCTCGCGACAGCGCAGCGGCCGAGATGGAAATGCGAGCACATATTGAGGCTGCCCAGAGGATGCGCATTCGCGCCCTTCAAAAACGCGACCGCACAACCGATCAAGGTCAATAGGACAAACGTAAATAATACCTCCTCACAAAGATGCTTAGAACATCACTGTGATCGGTGGTGGTAATTCTCAACACACCCGACATTTTCACTGCACTCATTCAAGCCTCTCGGACCTTTTGATCGGGACATACGGCGAAGTCGTACACATGCCTAAGCCGCAAGCCGCCATTCTGCGAATTTTCTCAGTGGACTTGCGTAACCTTCACTTGTCTGGGGCTCGAGGTCGTCGAAACAGCGCAATGTTCGCCCGCAAACGGCGAAACAAGAAAACTATGGCGACGCCAGGGAAATCATGGCCGGTTCGAACTTGGGGCAGGGCACGATGAGGGATGCAGTTGCCAATGCGGCGCTGATTTGGCGGCGACCCTGGCCGACCCGAACAAATGCCGAATTGGCAATCTTCGAATACATCAATGGCGTCTACAACCCACGTCGACGGCACTCAGCAATAGGCTGGAAAAGCCCAGCCGCCTTCGAACGGAAAGTGGTCTAACCGAGCACTTGGGGCCGCACTAAAACGCGACACGTCCACTGTGAACTACGCCAGAAACGGCACCGTCAGTCTAACCGAACGGGCCGCCTCCAGCGCCAAAGTTTTTCTAAACCCAAAAGCTGTCTTCGTCCAAAAGGGGCATAAGTGTCGGACTGGTCTCGTCGTCCTCGATGTCCATGTTTCCACTCGACAAGGCGGCCAAGGGGTCTTCGGAAACAGGGAGCACCGTATCCTGAGCCTGATGCAAGCTTACCAGCGTGTAGTCGTCTTCTGCGTCTTCGTGACCGCCAAGATCGGCGACGAACTTCAGATAATCAACCGTTTCATCCCAATCAGACATTCCCAATTTTTCTTCGCCCGTCGGTGTGTTCTGATCGGCTGCTGCAACTCGAGCGAGTTTGGGCAGTCCGTTTCCGACTGTCCCACTGCCGTCGATATCAAAGCCATAGAAGGTTTCGACTGCCGCCACGTCAGCGATGGTGTTGGAACCGACATATACACCATTGGAATCCGTGACCCATTCCCCATAGGACCCATCCGAATTCTTCCACAACACCCTGTAGCCGCCGCCCGAAGCTTCGGCCTGAATGGCCTGCCAGCCAGGGAAACTGTTCGGCCCGACAGTGGCGTTGTTGAATGTCAAAGTCGTGGTGCCGTCAATCAGATATTCACCCTGGGTTGACGCCCCCAGCGTTGTCCCGCCGTTGGATTCAAGGTTGATCGTTCCATGACCCGTCAGCCCGTCATTGTTCAGGTCAACGCCATAGAAGACCTCGACATCCGCAACATTGTCGATTGTTGCACTGCTCTGGAATTCACCAGCCGCGTTTGTAGTCCATTCTCCGTAAGACCCGTCGGAATTCTTCCACAGCACCCGATAACCGCCGCCAGAAGCCTCGGCCTGAAGCGCCTGCCAGCCGGGGAAGCTGCCAGGACCGGCAATAACCTGATTGAGCTTCAAGTCGATGTTGCCGCCAATTACATATGCGCCATTGGTTGACCATCCCAGCGTCGTGGAACCGTTGGACTCGATGCTGGTCGTGATATGACCGATTTGTGCATCATTGTTCAGGTTGGCGCCATAGAAGACCTCGACATCCCGAACGTCGTCTATGGTGCTGCTGCTGACAAAACGACCACTGGCATCGGCCACCCATTCCCCAAACGTGCCGTCCGTATTCTTCCATAGCACCCTGTAACCGCCGCCAGAAGCCTCAGCCTGAATGGCCTGCCAGCCGGGGAAACTGCCCGGGCCGGCCTTGGCACCGTTGAGCGTCAGTTCAATGGTGCCGTTAATAAAATACGAACCCAGACTTGACGAAACGAGCGTCGTGGAGCCATTGGATTCAACCGTGACCGTACCGTGACCCGTCAGCCCGTCATTGTTCAAATCAGCGCCATAGAAGGCCTCAACATCTGCCACATTGCCGATGCTGCTGCTGCTGAGGAACTGACCATTGGAGTTGACGGTCCATTCCCCATATGTCCCATCCACGTTTTTCCACAGCACTTTGTAACCGCCGCCCGAAGCCTCGGCATGAATGGCCAGCCAGCCGGCAATCGTGTTTTGACCAACAGCCTGACCATTAAAAATCAGCGTCACGTTCGAACTGCCTGCATCCAGTACGTAAATGCCCTGACTTGCATGTTTCAGTGTCGTACCGGTCGTTTCGATATCCGAAAGCTGCATGGCAGCTTCGATATTCGAACGGCTATACGCCTGTGATCCATTCAGGAATTGAATGGCCTCGACATCATCTTCCACCGTAAAGGTGATACGCGACACGGCATCGATAAATTCGTATTTCGTGCCGTTTTTGATGAACAGATAGCTGCTGATTGCGCTGACAAATCGGACTGTGTCAGTACCGCTTCCTCCGGAAAACGAGCCGGCATTGTTGGTCACAATGGCCCAATCATCCCCTTGGCCACCGAAAACCTGGTCAGCGCCGGAACCGTTCGCCAGATGAATAGTGTCATTCCCCAAGCCACCATAAATGGTGTTGTTGTTGGTTCCGTCAGAGACTGAATAGATTTTATCGTGACCATGGTTGCCATTCAGGACATTCTGGGCAGTATTCCCGACAATCACGTCATCACCGGTCCCTCCGGTCGCGTTTTCGATCACAACGCCATGAGCGATTGTAAAGCCGCCCTTTATTCCCGCGGCGTAAGACACAACGCCGCCGCCGGTGTCGGAATAATCCAGTGTTGCCGCCCGGAGATCGATCCACGCAGTCGAACTACCAACATGCTGGATCGTATCATTTCCACCTGTATCCCAAATAGACTGATAGCCGGTTCCCGCAACGTTTGCTGAGGGGAGCGTGTAGGTGTTGTTGGCAGAATTGTGCGTAGAATTCGCGCCATACATCGCCTGCAGCGCGGCAATGTCCAGTGCGCCAAGACCAGTTGAACCACCATAAGTCGCGTTGACAGAGAGAATTCCGTTCTGTGAGGTCCAGCCGTCATTATATGACATCACTGTGTAGACACCCTGATTCAGGTTTCCTGCTCCGAAGGAGCCAAATGGCGATGTGACGCCAATCAGCAAAGTTGTTCCCAAGCCGGTGTCGTGGGGGTGACCCAACCCAAGCGCGTGGCCCAGCTCATGTATCAAGGTTGTAAAGAAAAACCCGCCCGGATCCCCATTGCCATTTGCTCCGGCAGTCCAATAAGCTGTATTGAAAGCCCCTACGGAGGGACTATTTGATGGCGTATAGTGGAAGCCAAGCGTTCTGGGATCTGTAAAATAACTTGTGGGCGCAATAACTTCCACCAAGTCGGCTGAAGCACTGCCGGACTCGACAAAGCGCACATTTGCCAAGGCCTCGATAGCAGAAAGAGCCGCTCGGAATTCCGCCTTGTATTCTGCACTCCACGCTTGTGTGCCCACGTATTGTTCGAAGTGATAGGAAATTTCGGTGGGGTTCGAAGGATTGCCGTCACCGTAGGCAACAAAACCTTGTATCGAGCTGAGCGGAGAAGAAGCGGAAGGTCTTGGAATTATAGTCGTAGTAGCCATTGCACAGCCCTGTACCTCGGAAGATTAGATTGCACTCGGATGCACGCTTAAATTGTTCTTTTTATGACAAGCTATTACGCACCGATCCTTTTGAAACAGTAGGTGACACCATGTTTCAAATGACACTTTCTTTCAACGGTAGAATCGTCTCATAAGTGCAACAGAATATCGCGAGCACTACCTGTACGGCGACACCTGCGGCCGATTGGGGTGGGGTGTTCGACCCAATTTCCGCCTCAGCTTGCGGAACTCGTCTTGACGCTTTTGATCCGGAGGGTAGGTTTTTCCTTTCCCCCGCAAAGACTTGCCTTGCAGGCTCTGTCGATAGGGATTTCCAGTGTTTTTGTATCAGTCAGGATCGCCGAAGGTGGTATCCACACGTCTTTCGCCTGATTACGCGTTCCATTTGCGCTGACATCAGATAAAGCTCCAAAAGCCAGAAACCGCGGTGCATGCACACCGATCGAACTGAGCGCCGAGAGCGATTTGCTACGTTGAACCGTTGGCGACATACTCAGCAATGGCGGCTCGGCTGCCACGCTGCCATATCAGCGTCAGCCAGCGGGCAAAGGCTTTGGAAAAGTGTGGGCTGATTCCAAAGTCACCGCTGTAGAAACCCTGCTCCAGCCAAAGCTCAGGTTCGGTTTTGGACGCCAGCGCTGTTCTGTTCAGGCTTTCCCACTGGGGGTCATTAGGAGTGATCTCGGAGCCATCTTCACGAACACCCTCACACATCCGGCACCAGAACGCTTCGGCAAGCGCGAGCCCGTGTACAGAAGAACCTGATGCAAGTGCATCGCGCAGCGAAGGCAGCAAGAATCCCGGATGTCGTGCCGATCCGTCGAATGCGACCCTGCGTGTGGTATCGTGAATCGCAGTGTTTGCAAATCGCCTCTCAACCAACTCAAGGTACTCTTGCGCAGTTGTTTCGGGAACGGCTTCGACATGAGGCAGGATTTCTTCAGCTTGCACTTTTCCAAAGAATGCCACGATGGCCGGATCCTTCATGCAGTCGGCAATCGTCGGAACATTCAGTATTTCTCCGACATTTGCGAGCAGTTGATGACCTCCGTTCAAAATGCGCAACTTCATTTTCTCGTAACTATGAACGTTGTGGGTCAGTGTTACTCCGACTTTTTCGAGAGGCGGGCGCCCGGCACAGAAGGCATCCTCGATTACCCATTGGCGAAAGTTCTCATGCGAGACGGGCGCTTTGTCATCGACGCCAAGGGTATGGCATTGCGAAACCAATTGGTCAGTCGTTGCTGGCACGATGCAATCCACCATTGAATTCGGGAACGCGCCATTCCTGTCAATCCAGCTGGCCAGTTCCGGGTCGGACATGCGCGCCAATCCGACAATACAATTTCGCAAAATTGATCCGTTGCCTTGAAGATTATCGCAACTGAGCGCCGTAAACGGCTTCAAGCCCTCGGCGCGCCGTTGTCTGAGGGCCGCAACCATTGCACCGAAGGCCGTACGGGGCTGATTGGGGTTATCTGCATCATGACGAATGTCAGTGTGATCAGTATCGAAGGCGCCGTTGTTGGCATCCAGAAAATAACCACCTTCGGTAACGGTCAGCGAAACAATCCGAGTAGCCGGCGCGGCCATCGCCTGGATGAGGGCGGCGTTGTTTTCCTCGATCGGCAGGTAATCGATCATTGAGCCAATCACCTCAGCAGACATTCCTTTTGGACCCAACTCGATCAGCGTTGTAAGGCAGTCCTGTGCAAGCAGTCGCTCTCGCATAGCGGCGTCATAGCTTCGCACACCCGCCCCGACGATCGCCCAGTCATGGGCCTGCCCCTGTTGCATGAGCTGGTGAATATACCAGGCCTGATGCGCGCGATGGAAGTTACCCAATCCAATATGAACGATGCCCGGCGTCAGATCCGAACGTTCATACTTCGGGGTCTTCACGGTTGTTGGCAGATCTGAAAGGCGGTCTTGCCGCAGCAGTGTAGGAGATTTCGCGTTCGCCACAGGGTCCATCAGCTCATCCAGTTTCCGCCGTCGATATTGTAAGTCTGCGCGACGATGTACTTGGCCTCGTCAGAGGCCAGAAAAACCGCCATGCCTGTCAGGTCTTCCGCGCGCCCCATCCGGCCATATGGAACAGCTGCCGCCACTTCACGCTTTTTCTGGCCAAGGGGCTTGCCTTCATGCTTTGCAAAAAAGGCGTCCACGCCGTCCCAATGTTCGCCATCGACGACACCGGGGGCAATCGCGTTTACATTGATCCCATGAGAAATCAGGTTCAGCCCCGCCGATTGGGTAAGGGATATGATCGCCGCCTTGCTGGCGCAGTAGACAGCGACCAAAGGTTCGCCCCTTCGTCCTGCCTGCGAGGCCATATTGATAATTCGGCCTTTGGTTCCGTGCTCGATCATATGTTTGGCAACTGCCTGCATCGTAAACAGCGCACCCGCGACGTTGATGTCAAAAACGCGATTGTAGTCGGCGCGTTCAATCTCAACGATTGGTGCGGCGGTGAAGATAGCTGCGTTGTTGATCAAAATGTCGATCGGGCCGAATTGGGTCGCGGTTTTTGCCACAGCCTGATCAACGCTCTGCTGGTTGGTCACGTCCATCTCGACAGCGAAAGCCGCCGCGCCAATGTCGGCGACTACGTCCTGCGCGCGCTGGAAGTCGATGTCGGCGACGGCGACGCGCGCACCCTCTGCCACATAGGCCCTGGCAAATGCCAATCCAATGCCCCGCGCTGCCCCAGTGATCAGGGCTGTTTTGCCCGTCAGACGTTTCATTCGATCCGCAGGCCGTCTGCGTCAAATCGATGGATCACATCGGCGCGTGGTGTCAGGTGTATGCGATCCCCATGACGGAAACCGACCTCGCCGTCTGCACGCACGGTAATCGTTTCAGCCAATCCGGTTTCGTGGATATGGAAAAATGTGTCCGAACCAAGGTGTTCCGAGACGCTGACGACCCCGGACCATTCTCCTTCGGTTTCCGAAACTGCAATGTGTTCCGGTCTAATACCTATCGTTTGGGCCCCGTGTTTTGCGGCCTCCGGTCCTTCGATGAAGTTCATCTTGGGTGAACCAATAAACCCCGCTACAAACAGGTTGCGCGGCGTCCGATATAATTCCAGCGGGCTGCCTACTTGTTCGATCACACCGGCTTGCAGTACAACAATCTTATCGGCCATCGTCATGGCTTCTACCTGATCGTGGGTCACGTAGATCATCGTTGTGGCAAGGCGTTCATGCAGTTCGCTGATTTCCAACCGCATGCCGACCCGCAGTGCTGCGTCGAGGTTGGAGAGCGGTTCATCGAAGAGGAAAGCAGCGGGTTCACGAACAATGGCCCGACCAATGGCGACGCGCTGACGCTGACCACCGGACAACTGGCCCGGGCGGCGATCCAGGTAGTCGGTCAGGTTCAAGACACTGGCCGCGCCCTCAACCCGCCTGTCGATTTCAGCCTGATCCAGTTTCGCCATGCGCAGCGGAAATGCGATGTTCTTGCGAACGGTCATATGCGGGTAAAGCGCATAAGACTGGAACACCATAGCCAGTCCTCGTTTGGCGGGCGGCACGTCTGTTGCATCTGCGCCATCGATTTCTATGTGGCCGCTGGTGATATCCTCCAGCCCCGCGATCAGGCGCAGGAGCGTGGACTTGCCACAACCCGATGGGCCGACGAAAACGGTGAATTCGCCATCTTCAATGGTCAGGTCCAAGGGTGGAATAACCTCAACGTCGCCAAATTTCTTGGTCACAGACTTGAGTTGTATACGTCCCATGAGTCGTGTTCCTTATTTCACAGCGCCGAAGGTCAGGCCGCGGACAAGTTGTTTCTGGCTGAACCAGCCGAGGATCAGAATAGGTGCAATCGCCATGGTCGACGCCGCGCTGAGCTTGGCAAAGAACAAACCTTCCGGGCTGGAATAGCTGGCGATGAAGGCCGTAAGCGGTGCAGCATCAACGGCAGTCAGGTTGAGCGTCCAGAATGCCTCGTTCCAGGCCAGAATGAAGTTCAACAGAACGGTTGATGCGATGCCGGGAATGGCCATTGGGGTCAGAACGTAGAGGATTTCCTCTTTCAAAGTCGCGCCGTCCATGCGCGCCGCTTCCAAGATCTCTCCGGGAATTTCGCGGAAATAGGTGTAGAGCATCCAGACGATGATCGGCAAGTTGATCAACATCAGCACCACGACCAGCCCACCGCGACTGTCCAGCAAACCCAGCTGAATGAACAGCAAGTAAATCGGGTACAGAACACCAACTGCAGGCAACATCTTTGTGGACAGCATCCACAACAGAATGTCCTTGGTGCGTTTGGACGGAACAAACGCCATCGCCCAGGCTGCGGGTATCGCCACGATCACACCCAGAACGGTCGATCCGCCTGCGATGATGACCGAATTCCACAGGAACCGCATGTAGTCCGAGCGCTCTTGCACGATGGCGTAATTTTCGAGCGTCCAGTCGAAGTTGAGGAAGATCGGTGGGCTTGCAATCGCCTGCGCCTCGGTCTTGAAGCTGGTCAGGATCGTCCAGAGGATTGGGAAGAAGATCAGCAGACCTACGGCCCAGGCAAAGGCAGTGTTTAGTGTTTTGCGTTGTGTCGTGACGGTGCGGGCCATGGTTTTGTCTCCTCACGCGTCCAGGTTTTTGCCGACAATGCGCATCAGGAAGATGGCAACGATATTGGCAAGGATGATTGCATAGACACCACCGGCAGATCCGAGGCCAACGTTCTGGCTTTCCAAAACGCGCTGGAAGATCATGTAGGTCAGTGTACGGGTGCCGAAGGCGCCGCCGGTGGTCACGAAAATCTCGGCGAAGATCGACAATAGAAAAATCGTCTGGATCAGGATCACAATCGTTATGGCGCGACCAAGATGCGGCAGGATGATGTGATAAAAGCGTTTCAGCGGCGGCGCGCCATCCATTTCGGCCGCTTCCAGCTGTTCACTGTCCAGAGATTGGATAGCGGTCAGCAGGATCAGCGTTGCAAAGGGCAGCCATTGCCACGAAACGATCATGACGATCGAAGTCATCGACGCCTCGGACAGCCACGAAATCGGCTCAGCCCCGAAAAAGCGCCACAGATGGGCCAGCAAACCGTTCACCGGGTCCATGAACATGTTTTTCCAGACCAGCGCTGATACGGTCGGCATGACAAAGAATGGCGCAATCACAAGGATGCGGACAACGCCCTGTCCCCACATTGGCTGATCCAGCAGCATGGCCAGCAGAATGCCCAGAACGACCGTAATCACCAGCACGCCGCCAACGATTACCAAAGTCGCCTGAACTGCAGGCCAGAAGGAACTGGAGGATACGAAACGAACGTAGTTGTCGAACCCGACCCAACCCAGATCACCTCCACGCAGCGGCAGGTATTTCTTGAAAGAAAAATACAGCGTCATCGTCAGAGGCACGAGCATCCAGCCAAGCAGCAGGACCACTGCGGGTGCCATCATCAGGCGGGCAACTGATCGGGATTGTTGAGTAGCCATAACGCAAACCCTCTCTGTTCAGGCGTAACTCAGCCTGCGAGAAAAACGCGAATTGTGGAAGGGTTGAACGGGGGGCAGACCTCTGCCCACCCGTTGGGAGGATGCCTCAGTAACCGGCGGCTTCCATTTCTTCAGCTGTGAAAGCCTGCGCTTTGGCAAGTGCTTCCTCAACCGTTTGCTGTCCGGCATATACCGCCGAGAACTCCTGGCTCACCTGTGTGGCAATGCCTGCGAATTCCGGGATCGCGGCAAACTGGATGCCAACATACGGGACGGGTTTTACCGTCGGGCTGTTCGGATCAGCTGACAGGATTGAGTCCAGTGTCATCTTGGCGAACGGAACCTTTTGGTATTCCGGATTCTCGTACAGAGACGTACGTGCACCCGGGGGAACGTTTGCCCATCCTTCGCTTTCGGCCACTAACTCAATGTAGTCCTTTGAGGTCGCCCATTCGATGAATTGCTTGGCAGCATCTTCTTGCTGTGTGCCAGCAGGAATAGCCAGTGCCCACGCCCAAAGCCAGTTGGACCGCTTGCCCAATCCAGTGTCAGGTGCCAGCGCAAATCCTACGTGATCTGCAACCGTAGAGTCGTTAGGGTTGGTCACGAAAGACGCCGCAACTGTCGCGTCGATCCACATGCCGCACTTGCCTTGCTGGAACAGCGACAGGTTTTCGTTGAACCCATTGGTGGCATAGCCGGCAGGACCGGATTCGTTCATCATTTCAACGTAGAAATTCAGCGTGTCTGCCCACTCGGGCTGATCGAACTGGGGCTTCCATTCTTCGTCGAACCAGCGGGCGCCGAATGAATTGGACATCGCAGTGATAAAGGCTCCGCCTTCACCCCAACCGGCTTTGCCGCGAAGGCAGATGCCGTTGATCTCGGCGTCGCGGTCGGTCATCGCGGCGGCGGCCTCTTTGATGAACTGCCAGGTCGGCGCATCCGGCATTTCCATGCCCGCCTTTTCCATAAGGTCAGTGCGGTACATGATCATCGAGCTTTCACCATAAAACGGCGCCGCGAAAAGCGTTCCGTCATGGCTCAACCCACCTGCCATCGCTGGCAGAATGTCACCAACGTCGTATTCTTCGGACAGGCCATCCAGCGGCACCAGCCAGCCATTCGCGCCCCAGATCGGCGTCTCATACATGCCGATTGTCATGATGTCGAACGTACCGCCTTTGGTCGTGATGTCGGTCGTTACGCGCTGACGCAGCACGTTTTCTTCCAACGTCACCCATTCGACGTCAATGCCGGTCGCCTCGGTGAATTTATCGGTATAGCCCTGCATCCGGATCATGTCGCCGTTGTTCACGGTCGCTATTGTTAAGGTATCCGCATGAGCTGCTGCCGTCGCGACGAGTGTCATTGCAGTCGCCGCACGAAGTGCGTTTCTCAAATACATCCCTGTCCTCCCTGAGCTTGGATGTCGTGCAGAGAACGTAATGCAAAAATTGTCGCGGCGTCAATAAAAACTTTACGCGCGTTAATTTTTAAGGTTACGCGGAGTCTCTCAAAACCAGTCTTGCAGGGAACAACGTTTCAGATCGAGTTTGAAATTTCCCTCCACTTTCAATGAGTTGGAACAGTGTTTTCACACTGCGGTCGGCAACATTGTCGTAGTCATGCGCAGCCGTTGTCAGGGATGGGCAAGTAAACTGCGCGAAAGGGTGGTCATCATTTGACGCCACACGCAGCTTGCAATCGTCATTCCGACCGACTCGAATCCCCTGTTTGTAGCAAGCCGCAAGAAAGCCGATGGCCAGGCGATCATTGCTGCACAACACCGAGTTGGTTCGCAATCCGCGTTCCCCCAGAACGTTCAGTGCGCCTCTTTGGCCGATTTCTTCAAACGCCCAACCTTTGCCGTCGACTTTGATTATATGCGGTTCAAATCCGAGGCGCTCCATCACTTCGATGTAGGCTTTCCTTCGTTTGTTGGCATTTGGGTTCGCAGGAGTGCGCATTTCGAAGAACGAGGGCGGTTCACCGGTACGGGTCATGTATTCAACGGTTTGTGAGACAAAGCTGAAGTTGTCGGAACCTACGAATGCGGCCCCTAAACCATCCAAGTTACTGTCGAACAAAACTGTGGGTACGTTGGCGCAGAATTTCTCTATTGCTGATCTGTCCGAAATGCGCCCCAAAGGTGCCAAAAGAACCCCGGCTGGCTTCATGGATTGCAAGCCGTCCAGAATTTCGGTTTCCAGTTTTTGCTCACCATGAGAGCTGAACAGGAACGGGCGATATCCCGCTGCGATACAGCTTTGTTCCAAATAGCGCGCGATTTCGGCAAAGAACGGATCAGCCAGATAGGGCACGACGATTCCGATATTCTTGGTCAGCTTCCGGTTCTGGTTGACCGCATAAATGTTGGGGCGATAGTCAAACCGCTCCAACGCTTCTTCGATACGACTCCGCGTTGTGGGGCGAACACTGTCGGGATCGTGGAAATATTTGGAAACAGTGGGTCGCGAGATACCGCTGAGGGCCGCAAACTCTTCCATATTTTTTATCTTGGTCATGCCAGTCTGCCTGCTGGTTTTGTTCGCCATGAACTTATCATAGTTTTACATATTCTTTGCGCGCGCTAAAAAATCAATAGCCAGAGCAACCTCACGCAACCGACACGTCTTAAAGAGTTCAACAGAATCTCGGGATCGATGCCGCAACATCGGTGGTCGAACTTGCCTATGCAGATAACGATCGAATACGTGCAAATCCTCAATGAGTTTCACATCGCCCAACCGAAAGTTGGCCACATCGCAGGCGCTTTCCCGGTCGGACCAAACTGCACCTAAGATCACAAGGTTTTTCCCGTTTTGGCTCCGACAGATGTATTCGAAAATCTCATATCATCTGCCAAGGGATTAAGACGGCTTGAGACCACTTGGTGCGTTAACAAACATGGGTCAAGTCTTGGGGGACCACGGGTTCAGTTCTTATCGAGAATCGACAATCTTGAGGCTGCAAGGGACAAATACCTCGTGCCATCAGAAGCCTATGCTGTCCTGCCGACGTCTATGAACCGGTCCGACAGACACATGGAGCAGGAAAATCCGTTGAGGCCATTTTGGCGCGTACAGCTGGGACCCGCGGTCTATACCCATGGACCAAAGATGCAGGCTTGGATGGATTGAGAAAAAGACTAGAATAATATGATCGAACAATGAGCCAGAGTTCTCGGCAGTCTTATCTAAGCGATTGGTTTTAAACAATGGATGCAATTGCCCAACTGACCAATTGGATGATTGCAGAAGGGCGTCGCTCAGGTGACCCCGAAAAGGTAGTGTCACATTTTTGCTCGTCTTTGATCGAGGCTGGTGTGCCACTCTGGCGGGTCAATATCGGTCAGCGCTTCGCCAATCCGTTGCTCATCGCATGGGGGATCGTTTGGACACCTGATGGGACCGAAAGTTACGATGTGACACATGAGACGATGTTGACGGATGGGTATGTCGGGAGCTCGTTCGAATACATTCTGGAGCACAGGAGGCCACTTCACAAAGGTCTGCGGCAACTGGATCCCAAAACCGAGCACTCTTCTTATCTTGATTTCGCTGAGCTGGGTGGCACCGATTACTATGCTACGCTGCTATACTACGGAGATGGATCGCTGCACGGCTGCACTTTTGTCACCCAGTCGTCAGAAGGGTTTTCGCCCCGGCATCTGAAAATGATTGAAGATGCACTGCCCGGCCTGTCTTCTGCTCTGGAACCTGTCACCATGCGCAAGTCGTCCAAGGGTCTTCTAAGAACATATCTTGGCGATGGGCCTTCTGATGCTGTATGGGACGGGCGGATCAAGCGAGGGGAACGCACAACCCTTGATGCAGTTGTCATGTTCTCTGACCTGCGAGGTTTCACCGCTCTTTCAGATATAGCATCCGAAGAAGACGTTTTTGACACGTTGAGTGAGTATTTCGATCTGGTCGTGCAGTCTGTGGAAGAAAATGGCGGCGATATTCTCAAGTTCATGGGAGACGGCATTCTGTCGATCTTCACCATCGCAACCCAGGAAGATTTGAATGACCAATGCAAGAAGGCCGCACGGGCCGCTCAAAGCGTATTGACCGGCTTGACCGCGCTCAACCATCGCCGCGATGAGGCTCAGAAGCCGCCGTTGGACGTAGGCATTGGGATCAATGTTGGGCAGGTAAGCTATGGCAACATCGGAAGTCCCGGCAGGCTGGATTTCACTGTTCTGGGTAGAGCAGTCAACCTCGCAAGCCGTATTGAGGGTTTGACGAAATCCTTAGGTCGCAGAGTTCTGGCAACATCAGCCGTTGCCGCTGCTTCGCCCGAACTTTTCTCTGCTTGTGGATTTCATGAAGTTAGAGGGCTTGCCGGATCCATCGCGTTGTTTTCTCTCGTCGAGAAGGAACATTAAGGCGGTCCCACCTCAGATCGGCGTATCGATCCGGACAACACAGATTGAGAGCCGTAAGCTTCTACGTTGTCCGGAATGGCTGATTGCGATTTGGGCTGCGGGCAACCAGGTATTCTCACTGCAAAGGTCGGCAGCGCGCAGACCGGTTCATGAGATCGGGCCACGCACTGCGCTGAGTATGGTGCCGTCGCAGGCGGCCTTTGACGAGACATATTCGAGCTCAAGGGCCTGGGCGAAACTGAGACTGTTTCCGCGGAAACACCCGGCCTTTTCGCGTCAAAAAGCAATCCGGGCCGCGTTCATGGCTTTTCCGTAGCCACCCGCCATGAGGCCCGTGATTGCGCCATTCTCGATGTCCAGATCGACTTTTATCAGGCTCGGGCTTGCCGGGTTTATAAACACCCCTTGTTCGATTTCAAATGATCGCCGAGACGCGCCGCCGAAATCATGCAACACGCATGCAAGTGGCCCGGCCGCCATTCCCGTAGCGGCTTCTTCATCTATCGCGTATCTGGGTGCGAACATGCGGGTTGTGGCGTCCCGGTTTGTTGCTGAGGGGTCTATTGTGAAGACATAATAGCCAATCAGATCCAGTTGCTCGCTGATTTGCGCGATTTTGGCGAAATCTGGTGTGACTTTGGCAAGACTTTCGGCATCAGAGAGGCCGACAACGATGAAGCTGTTTCCGGTATTGGCCAGAACTGGAGGGAACCTCCGGTCAAGTTGTGTATCGTCGATCCCAAGGGAGTTCAGTACATCGTCGAGTTTCACGCCCTTTTCGATCCATTCCTGAGCACCCGAATAGCGTGGGGCCAATTGTTCCATATAGGCGGCGCCGTCTTTTATGAGTATGCGCCTGGGGCCATCAACTGTTTCCTTGGACGTATCGGGCTTGGGGATCCGGCCTAGCGCATCGAGGTGAGAGAAGGCGGCGATTGTTGCATGACCGCAATGAGCGATGCGCCGGTTTGGTGTGAAGAAATCCAGCTTGAAGCCTTCAGTCTCAGACCGGGAGACAAACGCCGTCTCGGACAATCCAACCCTTGCCGCCACGGCTTGCATATCTTGCTCGCTCAATTCATCAGCGTCCAGGACGACGCCTGCGGGATTTCCTCCGGTGCCACCGTCGACAAACCCATGCACTATTTCAACCGTTACTTCCTTGGCAGTTTTTGCTTGCGTGCTCATTGATCGTCTCCAAACATGAGGCCGCGCCTTTGATCGAGGCGCGGCCAGTTGCGCATCAGTTACCTGCGGCGGTTATACGGTTCAGGAATGCAGTCATCTGTTCCGCAATCTCGGGCCCATATTCTTCCAGCGCGAAGTGTCCCGTATCAAGCAGGTGAAACTCAAGATCTTTTAGATCACGTTGATAGGGCAGGGCGCCTTCGGCGGGAAATATGTGATCATTCTTACCCCACATTAGCAGCGCAGGTGGTTGATGCTCGCGAAACAACGCCTGCCATTTTGGGTACTCGGCAACGTTGGTGCCGTAGTCCAGGAAAAGTTCAAGCTGAACCTCCTGATTGCCCTCGCGGTCAAGCAGGTATTGGACGTGCCAATAGTTATCCGGGCTGATCAGTTCCGGCTTCTGTACACCGTGGGTGAACTGCCACTTGGTCGCATCCAGAGTAAGAAAACCACGAAGCTGGTCGCCATTCTCTTTCGAAGGGTCGGCCCAATAGGCCTTGATTGGGTCCCAGAATTCGCGCAGCCCTTCCTCATACGCATTGCCGTTCTGAATGACGAAGCCGGTGACCCGTTCGGGCTGTTCCGCAAACATCCGGAATCCAACCGGAGCACCGTAGTCCATCAGATAGACTGCGTATTGATCGACACCCTTCTTATCCAGCAGAGACGTCATGATTTCGGCGATATTCGCAAAGGAATACTCGAAATTCTCGGCTTTCGGCATGTCCGACGCCCCAAATCCGGGAAAGTCGGGCGCGATCACGTGATAGTGCTTGGCCAGTTCAGGGATAAGGTTACGGAACATATGTGAGGAGGTCGGAAAACCGTGAAGCAACAGGACGGTGGGCCTGCTCGGGTCTCCGGCCTCACGATAGGCGATATTGACCTCGCCGATTTTTTCTGTGCGGAAGTTGACGGCTTGTGTAACTTCAACTCCGGTCTCCTTGGCGATTGCAGGGGCCGGTGCGAATGGCATTGCGACAGAAAGCGCGAGAATACTGGCGCTCAGGATGGATTTCAGATTGCGCGACATGGGTATTTCCTTTCTTGGGGTTCCGGGGCGCGTCTGAACGCGCGGGGTTCAGCATCAGTCAGCTTTACTGACCGGGCTTTCCTTCGTGCTCTGCGTTTTGAGCCTTCAGTGCTGCCAGTTCATTGCGAAGCGGTGCCAGATGCTCTTCAAGTTCTTCCAGGGTCAGGCGTTGGGGAATGTGCTGCGGGCAGTTCCAGTCCATCGCTTCAAGCTTGATCACAATGGCCCGCTCCGGGTGGCCTCTGTAATTCGGCACACTCAAACGCTGCATCAGGGCCGGATCATCCGCGCCATCAACAAGTTTCGCCCGGCCCCAGATCTTGAGGCGTCTCCGGTTGGGATAGTCCATCAGGATCAGTGAGATGCGGTCGTTGCACTCCAGGTTCCCTGTGCTGAGATATTGCCGGTTGCCGCGAAAATCTGCGTAGGCAAGCGTCCGTTCATCCAGCACTTTCAGAAAGCCTGCCGGTCCGCCGCGGAATTGAACATAAGGCCAGCCGGTTTCAGAGACGGTCGCCTGATAGAAGCCGTCCCTTTGTGCGATGAAGCTGGCCTCGACCGGGCTGATGAGGTCTTCCTGAACGGAGCCTGCCAGAAACGTCGCATATCCGTCAGCCGATCCGTTTTTGGCCTGCGCTGCACGTACGGAAGGCGTAAAACTGATTTCTGCAAAAGGACGTGACATTGAATTCTCCATCTCGGTCGGGGCGATGCCCTGGGGCTGGGATGAAGCTAGTCAATGCATTTACGTTGCGGAATGCGGATACTTGGCAATATATTATTCCAAAAAGTGGAATAGTTATTTGGACCGATTTCATGCATTAGGCGTTTTCGTGAAGGTAGCCGAGCTGAATGGCTTCTCCGCCGCTGCACGCCACCTCAATATGTCGCCGCCAACAGTAACCCGGCTGGTATCCATGCTGGAGGACAGCCTGGGGCTCCGCCTTTTTGTGCGTACCACGCGCTCGGTTATGCTGACTGATGGCGGGCGAAGATTCTTTGAAGATGCCAGACGCATTCTGATGGAGCTTGAAGAGGCAGAGCGTGCTGCCGTTGGATCTTATGCCGAACCAACCGGAGAACTCAGTGTGACCTCATCGGTGTTGTTTGGCCGTATGTTCGTCACTCCGATTCTGGGCGAATTTCTGGATCTGTATCCAAAGCTCTCCTCGCGCACGCTTTATGTGGACCGCGTGGTCAATCTGATTGATGAGGGCCTCGACGTCGGTATCAGAATTGGAAAACTTGCAGATTCAAGTCTGATGGCCGTGAGATGCGGCGCGGTGAGGCAGGTCGTGTTTGCGGCTCCATCATATCTCGACTTGCGCGGCGAACCCGACACACCCGACGATCTGGCCAATCACGCCATCATTAATTCAACTGCCCTGCACGCATCGGCCCAATGGTATTTTCGAAAGGGCGAAACGGTCGTGACAAAACGCGTAAGCCCGCGCATCAGCATGAACACCAATGACGCGGTGATTGAGCTGGCCCTGAAAGGGCATGGCATCGGGCGGCTCTTGTCCTATCAGGTGGCACCCTACATTGCGGACGGGCGGCTCAAGACCGTTCTGAATTCGTTTGAACCACCCGAGGTCCCCATCCATCTTGTGCATCAAGAAGGCCGCACCGTGTCTGCAAAGGTGCGCGCCTTTGTTGATTTTGCGGCCAAGCGTCTCAAGTCCGACCCCTTTTTGGATGGTTTCAAACTCAGGCCTGAAAGCTAGACCTAAGATCCGCGGAGCCATGCTACTCAGTCGTTGCCGGACCCGCGTTGCGGTCCTGATCGATACATGACTATGGGTACACCCTATAGGATGCGTCCGTACGGGGAGGGCGGAAGCCTGCCAATAAACGGACATGCGCAACAAAGCTTGCCACCCACCGGATTTGTCAGCGCGAAATTGAAATTTCACATCCTGGGTACACACGCTTTTCGAAGCGATGGGGCCAGCATTGAGCATGCAATCACGTTTGGATTGCGGCTCAGTCTGTTTTGTTCCAAGCATCGTGTGCGATCAGCGCGGCCTAGACCCGGGCTCAGGCGTGGAGCTTGGACAGAAAAGCTCTCGCGGCTCCGCATTTAGTGCAGGGCTCGCTCAAAGCTGCTCTGGGCAATCAGCACCTCGGCCACAGAGCTGTTCTCGGAGGAACCGCGACTCCTTGAGACTGTTCTTTGTGATTTGTCACTCTGGCAGAGCAATGGACAGGCGTTCAACCAAAGCTCGCTGCACGATGGCAAACCTCGGAGTGTGGGCTATTTCGTCAAGTGTTGCTACCCAAAGTGGAACATCAAGGCCGGGATCAATTTCTGTCGACCGATGGAGCCGAGGATCCGCATTGCCAATAAATGAGGGTAGAAAGGCTTTGCCCACCCCGGATACCGCCATCTGCTGAAGCACTAAGAAGCTATCTGCTCCATTGGTCATTTCATTCGCGCTGACATGTTCGGCCAACCATTTGGCCGGGAGCGAGCGGCTCAACGCCCCATCAAGCCTCATCCATTTTTTGTTGGGGGAACCGTCGTCAAAAACGCCAAATGACAGTGTTCCTGCACGTTCACTGACAAGCCCGTCTTCAAGTTTGATCGAAGGTCGTACGGCGATGTCCGCGGTCAGCCTCGATAGATCATGGTGGTTGTTGCCGCTTAACAACGTCAGCTCCAAGCCGGGATACATTTGTGATATCTCATTTAGTATTTGGGGCAATACAAGCTGACAAAGACTGTCAGTGGACGCAATGCGAACATGACCCGCAGGGGACCGGTTCGCACCCACAATTGCCCGCTCCACGGACAGCACGGCCTCTTCAACGCTTTCCATTGCCGAAAGAATTGTTCTGGCTTCGGGCAACGCAGAATACCCTGATGGGCTTTTCTGAAAAATCACGCATCCAAAACGGTCTTCAAGTGCAGCAACTCTGCGCAACACCGTAGCATGAGTGACACCCAAGGCCCCAGCGGCCGCATTCAATGACCCGTATTTTCTTACGGCTAGCGCGTATCGAAAATCATCCCAGTTCTGGTTGTTCATAATTTAACAAGGAACGCTGAACATCAAACAATTACAAGAAAAAATGTTCAGTCTAGTATTCGACGCATTGAACAGGGAGACGCACAATGATGAAGAAGTTCTCGGCCGTTGCGGCTGGTTTGTTGTCGGTGGCGGTTATTGGATCAGCCATCGCCCAGGAAAGCGAAAATCCGGCGGTCAAGGCTCGGACCTCGATCATGAAGCTTTATGCCTTCAATCTTGGCACTCTGGGTGGCATGGCCAAAGGAGAGATGGAATACGATGCCGATGCGGCAACACGGGCAGCAAACAACCTGGTTGTTCTGACGCAGATCGATCAATCCGCGATGTGGCCTGCCGGATCCGACAATGCGTCCGACCCGTCCACCCGAGCGTTGCCAGCCATCTGGGAAAACTTCCCGGATGTAAGTGCGAAGGGTCAGGCCATGACCGAAGCCGCTGTTGCGATGCAGGCAGCGGCAGGCCAAGATGTCGATGCTCTGAAGGCGGCGATGGGTGATCTGGGCGGATCGTGCTCGGCATGTCACAAAGCTTACAGGGCGCCAAAAGACTAAAGGAGCGCTGGCCATGCGGCGTTTATTCATTTTCGCCGCAGTTATTGCAGTTCTGGTCGGGCTGGTCGGTCTGGTGCTGACCCGCCCGAAAAGAGTTGACCAGACCCTACTGGACAGTGTTACCCCTGATCCCGAAAGAGGTGAGGTGGTATTTTACGCGGCGGGATGTGCGTCCTGCCACTCTGCGCCGAACGCCGCTGGCGAGGAAATGCTCGAACTCGCTGGTGGTCGTCGGTTTGAGACGGAATTCGGCACGTTCATAGCCCCGAACATTTCCAGTGATCCGGTTGCAGGTATCGGGTCCTGGTCCGCATTGGATCTGGCCAATGCACTTTTTCATGGGACCGGACCCGAAGGACAGCACTATTTTCCGGCTTTTCCTTATACATCTTTCTCAAATATGACAGCAGAAGACGTCGCGTCGCTCCACGCATTCCTTGCCACCCTTCCGGCAGTTGCCACGGAAAGCTTCCCGCATGAAGTCGGTTTCCCGTTTAACATTCGACGGGGGCTGGGCGGATGGAAACTGTTGTATCTGGAGCCGGGCTGGGTTGTAGAAGGCGACCTGACTGACCAGCAAATTCAAGGTCGGTATCTGGTAGAGGCGCTGGGACATTGCGCCGAGTGCCACACGCCAAGAAACGGGTTGGGTGGTTTGAAACGTGACCTCTGGCTGACAGGCGCGCCCAATCCTGGCGGGAAAGGGCGCATACCCGGCCTCACGGCAGATCAGCTCGATTGGTCGGAAGCTGACATCGCGGAGTATCTGAAGTCGGGCTTTACACCGGATTATGACAGCGCCGGGGGTGAAATGGTTGAAGTGATCGAGAACACTTCCCGATTGAGCGATGACGAGCGCTTGGCGATTGCCGCCTATCTCAAAGCCGTTCCTGTGCCACCGTTTGAGCCCTCATCAGAGTGACCGGTGATTGAGGCTGTAATGCGGATACCCAGATGATTTTGGGCAGAAAACCCAACGCTTCTCTTCCCTTTGTCTCCATCACCTGTTTTAGGTCTTGAGCACGAAAACTCACTTATCGCACGAGTTTTCGTTGACGTTTGATCGAGGGTCTTGGCCAAATGACACAGAAATTCGCTCTTTGGTCCATCCCGATCTCCATAGCCGTATTGGCCCTGAAATTACTGGCGTGGTGGCTGACAGGTTCTGTGGCTCTGCTGTCGGACGCGATGGAATCCACAGTGAACGTAGTCGCAGCGCTGCTTGCGTTTTTCGCCGTGCGGGTTGCAAGCAAGCCACCGGACGAAAACCACCCCTTTGGTCACAAGAAAGCCGAGTATCTTTCCGCCGTCGTTGAGGGCGTGTTGATTGTGCTCGCCGCCTTTTTGATCATCAGAGAGGCAGTGTTGGCGCTGCCTGACCCACATCTTGAAGATGCGCCGCTGCTTGGAATTGTCATCAACATCATCGCAACCGGCGTGAATGGTGTATGGGCTTACTTGTTGCTCAAGATCGGAAGGCGCGAGGGGTCGCCTGCATTGCAGGCAAGTTCCCGACACATCTTTACCGACGTGATAACATCAATTGGCGTTGTCGTTGGGCTTTTACTTGCGCTTGTCACTGGCTGGCTGATCCTTGATCCGATCCTTGCAATTCTCGTCGCGCTGAACATTCTGTGGGAAGGATGGAAAGTTATTCGTGCGTCCGTTGATGGCCTGATGGATGTAAGCCTTTCCGACTATGACTTGCAGGTAGTTTCCAGCACCATTGAAAACAATATGGGGGCCGCTCTGGAGTGTCACGACCTAAAGGGACGCAGATCCGCAAATATCATCTTCGTCGAGTTCCACCTCGTTGTGGATGGCGCAATGTCGGTCAGCGCGGCGCATGACATATGCAATGAAGTCGAACTGGCATTGGAACGCGTTTATCCTGGTTCTGTCTTTGTTATTCATCTGGAACCCGATGACGAGTTGAAAGGCAACGGAACAAAACCGAGCCAAGTTTCTTAAACCACTCGGTGCAATCGAATACGACGGATGTCGTGGTTTTGGCTTGGACGTTCGGCCTGCAATTCATCAGACCTAAGCCCGATGTCGGGAAGCAAAGCCCTGGGTAATCTGTCACTGGCACCATGAGATGGGTCGAACAGAACTGGAGGCGAAAAAATGAAACTTCAAGGAAAACTGGGCCAGCTTCTTAGCACCGCAGCACTGTCTTCGTTGATTGTTGCGACGCCTTACGTACCGAAGTTTGACGCGGAAGGTCGCCTGCAACTTGAACCAGCCTATGCCTTTGCCAAAAGTGGCAGCGGAAAAGACGGGGATGGTGGCGATGACGATCGGGGGGATGATCGTGGGGGCGAACGGGAGGACAACTCGGGGTCGGGCAACAGTGGTAGCGGTGGTGACCGCGACGATGATCGCGACGACGACAGGGATGATGACCGCGACGAAGATCGGGACGAAAATTCCGGATCCGGCAAAAGTGGTCGCGACGATGATGACGACGACTCGAAGCGTTCGAACCGAGGCAGCGGCAAAAAGGATCAGTCCCGGGCAGGGGGCGGGTCATCACGCTCAGCCAGGAAAACAAAGTTTGAGACCAACGCGAACGGCATCGAAGTGCGCTACGCCGATGGAACCAAGGAAGAAATCGAAAACGGTCGATATGAAAGAAAGAGTGCTCAGAATCGCACTGTGGAAGAAAGGCCAGCTACAGGCGCTGATGTCTCGAGGCTCCGGTCATTGGCAGATGGTATCTCAGTCGACAACGTGCGCTCGTCCGGCCAAGGAGGTGCTGCGGGAAGTCGCCCGACGAAAGTTGAACGTCAGGGCAACAATATTCAAGTAAACTATGCCAATGGCTGGAAGGAAGAGCTCGAGTTTGGCCGCTACGAACTGAAGGACCCGTTCAACCGTACTGTTGTAGAGAGAAAAGCAACCGCCGCTGATCGACGGAGACTGCAGTCGGTAGCCAACTAGGCAACAACGTCAGGTCGAAAGTCACAAGGCAGCTTTTCATCGTCAGAAGCCACCTTTTCTTATCGCCATTGTCACCGGCTATTGACACGCTGCATTGCGATCAATGGCCTCTTGCCCAAGGTTTTGACGCCAGATCCCGTCAAACACGAAAGGCACTGGCACAACTGTCGCAACCGGCCATGACCCGATGTCTCATGTATTTCCTGCCCCTTTCACGCTTGGATGACCAGTCATCCACTGGCTGTGAACGTGTTCCTAACGTTCACCGCGCCGATAGGGTGCCATCAGCGCAGCAGGCACCTCGGCCCTGCGGGCGACAAGGACGAGCGCGACTATGGAAAGCACATAGGGCGCCATCAGGAAAAGCTGATATGGTACGCCTTCAATCGCTGTTTGCAGCCGCAATTGGTATGCATCAAAAAACGCAAACAACACGGCACCGATCAGCGCCTTACCGGGCCGCCAACTTGCGAAGACTACAAGCGCTATGCAGATCCAACCGCGCCCCTGAACCATGCCCGGGAAGAAGCTGTTGAACGCCGTTGTCGTCAGGAAAGCGCCTCCCACTGCCATCAAGGCTGATCCGACAACGACTGCACCGATGCGGATGCGAATGGGGTTCAACCCCTGCGCCTCAACCGCATGCGGGTTTTCACCAGTCATGCGAATGGCCAGTCCCAACGGGGTCCGAACAAGGACATAGGCCATCACAGCCACCGCCAAGAGCGCCAGATAAGTCGGCAGAGCCTGGGAAAACAGGATCGGTCCCAAAATGGGGATATCGGAAAGACCCGGAAGATCGAGCGGCTGGAATGGTTCTATTGTCGGGGGCAGATCACCCACTTCAACAAGTAACCTGTAGAGGTAATAGGCCAGCGCGGATGCAAACAGCGTGATGCCGAGCCCCGACACGTGTTGCGACAACCCAAGCGGAACCGTCAGCATGGCGTGCAGCAATCCCATCACCGCGCCGCAAATCGCGGCAATCATCAGGCCCACCAGCAAAGGTGCGCCCATGTAAACGGCAAGCCAACCGCTCATCGCACCCATGGTCATGATCCCCTCGATCCCCAAATTGAGCACACCTGAACGTTCACAGAGCAACGCACCAAGGACGCCAAATATGAGCGGCGTTGCGATACGCAGCACGGACGCCCAGAGACTGGTATTCAGCAGCAGATCAATTGCTTCATTCATCGGCGCACCCGGTAGGTTGTGAAAAGAAGGGCCACGATCATGGTGAGCAGACAGAGCGCCACGATCACATCGGCAATGAAACTGGGAACGCCCGTCGCGCGGCTCATGGCGTCGGCCCCGACAAAAACAGTGGCGACGAACACGGCGGCGGCGACCACGCCGGCCGGATGCAACGCGGCGAGCATCGCGACAACAATGCCGGCATAGCCGAATCCCGGGCTCATCGTTGTGGTGACGCCCGCTGTAACACCCAAGACTTCGACGGAACCTGCCAGCCCCGCCAAAGCGCCCGAAAGCAGAGCCACACCCATAATCGTTCGGGGCAGAGAAATTCCGGCAAAGGCAGCAGCACTGGCGTTAAAACCTGCGGCGCGTGTTTCAGCCCCGAAAACAGTACGCGCCAGGATCAGCCAAACGGCACCGGCCGCTGCGATGGCAAAAAGCAGCCCTATATGCAGACGCGTGCGGGGGATCAGATCAGGCAATCGGAAATCACCATCTACGGGTACGGAAGAGGGCCAGCCAAAAGCCAACGGATCGCGCATCGGGCCTTCGATCATGAGGCCGACGAAAAGGATTACTATGAAATTGAGCAGCAGGGTTGTTACCACCTCATCCACCCCGAAACGCAGGCGCAAAAACGCGGGGCCTGCCAACAGGGCCGCGCCCGCTGCCATGCCTGCCAGCATCAAAATCGGAATACCAATCCATCCGGGAACCCCGAGTGAATGCCCGATCCACGCGGTAATCAGCGCGCCGACAAAGAACTGCCCCTCGCCGCCGATGTTCCAAAGCCGCGCACGAAAAGCGACAGCAGCGGCAAGCCCGGTGAAGATCAGCGGCGTGGCGCGGGTCAGCATCTCGGTAATCGCAAGGCGTGAGCCAAGTGCGCCAGTCAGCATTTCACTATAAGCCGTAAGCGGGTTTACCCCCGCAGCCGCGATGAGGCCCGCAGCCAAAAGCAATGCGGCAAAGATCGCGGCCAGCGGCGCGATAACCACAAGGTGCAGCGGCACTTGTGTGCGTCGTTCAAGCCGCATCGTCATCTTCCTTCCAGACACCTGCCATCATCAGGCCAAGGCGTTGTGGGTCAGCCTCATCAGCGGATATCGGTTTCGACAAACGACCTTTGACGATCGCCTGTATCCGGTCTGAAAGAGCTACGGCTTCTTCCAGTTCTTCTGAAATGAGAAGGATCGCAGCACCCTCGGCCCGTGCGGCCAGAAGCTCGGCATGAACTGCGGCAATTGCCCCTTCATCAAGGCCTCTCGTCGGCTGGTTGGCGAGCACAAATCGCGGCCCGTTGGTCAGGACCCGTCCCAGGATCAGCTTTTGCATGTTTCCGCCAGACAGCAGCCTTGTTCGCGTGTCCGGGCTGGCACCCCGGATGTCAAAACGTTCGATCAACCCTGAGGTGTATTCTCGGGCGGCGCGTTGTCGGACAAAGCCGCGGTACGAAAACTCGGGTGTGCGCAGTCGTTCAAGAACTGCATTTTCCCACAGGCTCAACTCACCCACGACACCTTCTGCATGACGGTCTTCGGGCACCCTGCCAGCGCCAGCCTGGATCATGCCACGCGGACCCAGATGGCCGATATCCTTGTTCAGGAGTGTCAACTGCCCGGCGCTTGGGTGTATCAATCCGGACAACAGACCGCCAAGGGAAGCCTGCCCATTACCTGAAACACCGACGATTCCAAGGATCTCACCAGCATGGACGGTGAATGACGCGTCATCCAGCCGCAACTCACCGTCTTCTTCCACGCGCACATCGTTTGCGATCAAAACTGGCGCGCCGATCTCGTGGTCTTGACGTACGGGGCGTTCCACTTTTCGGCCGACCATCAGTTCCGCCAGCTCACCGGGGTTGGTCTCAGAGGTTTTCCGTTCCGCCACCATCTTGCCGCCACGAAGGACGGCCACACGATCAGAAGCCGCCATAACCTCATGCAGTTTGTGGCTGATGAAGATAAGCGAGAGACCTTCTTTCGTCATGTCGCGCAGCGTCTCGAACAGGCGCATTGCCTCGGGCCGGGCCAGAACGGCAGTAGGTTCATCCAGGATCAGTATACGAGCGTCACGGTAGAGCGCTTTCAGAATTTCGACCCGTTGGCGCTCACCCACGGACAGCGACCGAACCTTGGCATCGGGGTTCACGGGCAGACCGAACCGATCAGCGATCTGCAACAATTTCTTGCGGGCGGCGGCCCGAGCGGATCGTGCGCGCGTCATGGGTTCAGAACCAAGAATGACGTTTTCCAGAACCGTGAGGTTTCCGGCAAGCGTGAAGTGCTGGTGTACCATCCCCACACCCACTTCTATTGCAGCGCGCGGCAGGCCGGGTGGCAGCTCCTTGCCGAACACCCTGACAGTGCCTTCATCGGCTGCATAATGACCGAACAGGATGTTCATCAGCGTCGTTTTACCTGCGCCATTTTCACCCAACAGCGCAAGGATTTCACCCTCGGCCAGTGTAAGGGTCACATCATCATTGGCGGCAAGCGTTCCAAAACGCTTGGTAATGTTGTGTAGCTCCAGAACCTTGGTCATGCGGGCAGGCCTGCGATTGGGGACGGAAAGGAAAGTTCGGGCGCGCGGGTCTCGATCAGTTTGCCGAGTTTCAGCAGCGCAAAATCCGCGCCGGGCGGTCCGATCAGTTGCACACCGAGTGGAAGGCCATTTGCCATGCCAAAAGGCAACGCCAAAGCTGGCAAGCCCGCTGCATTGGCAAATGCTGCGTTTGGGGCAAAAGCCTCCAGCCGCGCCATGTGTTCATCAGGAGAAGCGCCAGACAAGTCCAAAGTACCGACAATGGGCGGCGCAGACGAGAGGACCGGCATTAGGATGGCATCAGCGGAACTGAAGAGCTGGCAAGAACGATGTGTCAGCCGCGCCAGCTGTCGCACGGCCGCAAAAAGCACGGTGGCAGGTGCCGCACGGCCCTCGGCAGCCATGGCGGCGGCAAGCGGGGGCACCTGATCATCAGAGATCCCCAGTGCAGTGAGCCACTCAGCCAAGGAAACAGCCAATATGGTTCGGACAATTTCATGGGCCTCAACCCCGAGCCCGTCGGGAGAACGGATGGCACGCACCTCACAGCCAGCATCGCGCAGCGCGTCGGCCGCATCTTTCGCGGCCTTGCTTTGGGCCGCTTCACAACGATCCGGCAATGCCACCGCGACACGGGGGCGTTCTGGCAGATGCACCGGGGCCATTGGCTGGACTACGGCACCAAGGGCGGTTGTCACGTCACGGACCGACCGTGCCAACACCAGTTCAGAGGCTATCCCCATCAGGTGATTGGCAAAATCAGGACCTCCGGGCACCGCACCACGAGACGGCTTAAGCCCGGTCAAACCGCAGCACGCGGCAGGTACTCTGATGGACCCGGCCGCATCCGTAGCATGGGCAATGGCAACGATACCACCTGCGACCGCTGCCGCAGCGCCGCCGGATGAACCACCGGGCGTCAACGCGGGGTTCCATGGATTGCTAGTAGCAGCGATGCCATCTGGTTCGCATGTCAGGGAAAGACCGAAAGGAGGGGTCGCGGTCAAGCCGAAGGGTATCAGGCCAGTCTGGCGTAGATCCCCCAACAGGTGACTGTCTCTATCGGGTTTTCGACCTCGCGCCCGGATAGCCGCGGATCCCGCAGCGGCTGGCAGCCCCTTTGCAGATCCGCCGAGGTCTTTGACCAAAAAAGGAATCCCATGAAAGGGCCCGCGCTGGTCAGGTGGCAAGACGTCCGCTGCCCTTGCCCCCGCGCGGGCCATGTCTTCATCCAAAAAAACCACGGCCCCCAAATCTGCCTGTGCGTGGCAGGCGGAAAGGCTTGCCTCCATCACCTCGCTGGCAGAGATCTGCCTCGCCATGATGGAAGCCGCAAGGGCCGTGGCATCGGTCACGTCAACACCCTCAGAATCAGGAGGGCTCACTTTCGTCGATCGGAACGTCCCATTCACCGGATTGGATCGCAGCCTGTTTGGCCTCCATCGCCGGGATGGCATCAGCAGGCACTTCGTCGGCGACATAGATCAGCTCATTGCCGCCATGGGCCATGAAGGAATACTCCGTGTAGTTGCGCCCAGTGGGATTGCCCGCCTGAACGTCCGCCACGATGGCTTCGATAGTTGGCCCATAGTTCCATATCGCGTTGGCAAAGACCGTACCGGGATAGCGCGGTGTATAATCGATAAGTGAACCGATGGCTTTCACACCACGCGCCTGAGCCGCATCCGCCGTACCGATCCGTTCACCAAACAGGATATCCGCACCCGCATCGATCTGGGCAATTGCTGCTTCCTGCGCGCGGGCCGGATCAAACCATGCGCCGATAAAACCGTTCAGGAAGGTGGCGTCAGGGTTCACTTCACTGACGCCCATCCGGAAAGCATTGATCAGCAGGTTCACCTCGGGGATCGGATAACCGCCGACGGAACCGAAAACATTGCTTTCCGACATTTGGCCGGCAAGCATTCCGGCCAAATAGGCCGCCTCGTGGTTGCGGGTGCCAAAGACGCCGAAATTGTCCCCGTCCGGTCCGCCGGAAGAGCCCATGAGGAAGGCGGTATCGGGATAATCGCCTGCCACTTCTCGTGCTTCGCGTTCCACGGCGTAGGATTCGCCCCAGATTATCTGCGCACCACCTTCTGCATACTCGCGCATCGCGCGGGGATAGTCGGTTGGTGCCACGCCTTCAGAGAACTCATACTCGATCAGGCCAGCATCGGAGGCCTCCTGCATTGCCACGTGGATACGGCTGTTCCAGGCATTTTCGACCGGAGACATATGCACGCCGGCAACGCGGGTCGCAGATTGTGCATTCGCGCGGCGGACGTAAGCCGGCAGGGCCAGCGTGGCCGCAGCGCCGACCATCAGTTGACGACGTGTTGTGGTGAGTTTCATTGGAGTATCCTCTTCTGTTGGTGGCAGTTATTCTTGTTTTTGAGCTTCCTGAGTTTTGGGCCTGGGCGCGTAATCGGCGGGATCCAGGGTCGTGGGGCGGCCGGGCAACGATAGCGCGGCCATTCGTGGTTCTGTGCGGGCCAGCACCTTTCCGTTTTTGATGACGGCAAGGCGTGTGGCTTTCATGCGAACAGCTTCAATCGGGTCACGCGCTTGCAGTACAACCATGTTGGCAGGGCCACCTTCGCGAATTGTGGAGTCAGGCAGACCCATGGTCTTGGCGCCGTTCTGGGTAACGGATGAAAAAGCCCACTCTATCGCTTCGCGGGATGTCATCGGCACCGCATGCACGCCCATATGGGCCACTTCCAGCATGTCGGCGGATCCAAGCGAGTACCATGGATCCATGGTGCAATCCTGCCCGAAGGAAACGTTCACACCCGCCGCACGCAATTCTGGCACGCGGGTCAGGCCACGGCGGCGCGGATAGGTGTCTGAGCGACCTTGCAGCGTGATATTGATAAGCGGGTTCGGTACAACATTCATGCCGCTTTCCGCGATCAGCGGAATGAGCTTCGAGGCATAGTAATTGTCGTATGAATGCATCGCAGTGACGTGGCTTGCAGTCACACGACCGCCGAGCCCGAGGCGCGTGGTCTCAAAGGCCAGCGTTTCTACGTGGCGAGACATTGGATCATCGCTTTCATCACAGTGCAGGTCCAGCATCAGGCCGCGGTCCGCCGCGATCTCGGCCAGCCTTGTGACCGATCGGGCACCTTCCGACATCGTGCGTTCAAAATGCGGAATCCCGCCCACGACATCGACGCCCATATCGAGCGCCCGGATCAGGTTTCTCTCTGCGTCTCTCGATCGGAAAAGGCCATCTTGCGGGAATGCCACCAATTGCAGGTCAATATAGGGGGCAACCAGCTTGCGCACTTCCAACAGAGCTTCAACACCCACCAACGGGGTTGATGAAACATCCACATGCGAACGGATGGCCAGCAATCCCTGCGACACGGCCAAGTCGCAATATCGCATGGCCCGTTCGATCACCGCCTCGGGTGTCAGCAGGGGCTTCAATTCACCCCAAAGCGCGATGCCCTCCAGAAGCGTGCCCGAGACGTTCATACGTGGCAACCCGAGGCTCAGGGTGGCGTCCATATGGAAGTGCGGGTCGACAAAAGGAGGCGAAACCAAGTGGCCCGCTGCGTCGATTTCTTCGCGCACCTCACCCTTGATGTCAGTGGCAATTTCCGCAATGCGGTCGCCCTTGATTGCAATATCCACCGGTTCGAGGCCATCCGGCAAGCTGGCCTGTCTGATGATGATGTCGAACATTCATCTGCCCCCTAATTTGACCACATGGTAAAAGTATTCAAGAAAATTGCCATTTATTTTTGCGGTGTTTTTGAACTGGTGACTGCGCCGGTCTCGCGGCCGCTTACGATGGAAGCCCGTCGATTGGATTTCCATCTGTAGATATGTACGCACCTGCGAGACATCTTCTTTAAGCTCCAACTTGGAGAAGAAGGATGTAATTGATGACAGAGGACAAGCGAGGTGTTGCAACCAAGTAGAAATGTCACTGGTTGTGCAAAGTAGAAATGTTCTAGTTGCCGCGATACCTATGATCAGTTCGAGCGACACATCCTCAACATCGCCAGACTCGCGCTTCCAATCTGACGGGGCAGTGTTCCAGAACTTCTCAGCAAATCCAGTCTCAAAATAGGAGTCTCATTTTTAAGGGCACTTAACAAATGTGCCCCGCTACACGAGATGTTCGCATAAGTATGATTATGGTAAATTATGATGGTGCGGGTGGAGGGACTTGAACCCCCACGCCTTGCGGCGCCAGAACCTAAATCTGGTGCGTCTACCAATTTCGCCACACCCGCAACCGAGCGCACTAGCGCTGGAATGAAGCGCTCAATAACAAAGCTTGCTTAGGAGTGCGAGAGGTAAAATTCGAGGAAAACAAAGTTTGTGACCTGCCAAGCAATATGGCCGAGCACCGCAACCCACTTTCGACCTTGTTGTCATGACAACCAGCGCAGTGGCAGCGAAACGAGCGGCGTCTGAAAACAGAAAAAAACTTATTGCCGGTTTGAAACCCCCAATATGACGTTGCTTCTTGGCGTTTGGCTCACAGGTTGTAGCCTTGCACGATCGAACTGTTTGGAAACGCGCTAACGTTGAATAAACACCAATCTTTCCGGCCAGGCTTTACGCCAAAAAGCTTGCGTGGAGAACCGAGACGCAAAGGTCAAGAATTGTTGCAGTTTGATCCAGAAAACCATCGCACCTTGTATCGCTGGTTTCACTTGGACATTTGCTTTTTCTCCTCAGAACCTGAACATCCCACAAAGTTCAAAGCATAAATACCTGATTTTATTCAAAAGTCTGAATCCAACTGGCCATCAGCCTCCAAGTCATTCGAATGCTCTTGAAAAGGCACCCCCCTTTAACTCTTTTGGCTCCCACGACTATCACTATATGCAACCTTGCCAATCGCTTCACTATCCAAGGTTGTCGCCCTATTATACCCGCATCGGTTGAGACATTGTTATGAGCGGACCACCACATTGCCGCCACAATTCAACCGCTAAAAAATCTTATTCGCGCCAAAATAACACCGCCTTGAAGGTACTTGTTGTACTCAGGAGTTAATGAGTCTTTTTGCCACTTTGGCGCCGGTACGAGTTTTTTGCTCAACTCCAATACAAGGCTTTCTGCTGTGACCGATCTGAATCCATCCGCTGCCGCCGAGCAAGAAGCTGTCTTCTTTGCTCGTGAGAGCTTCCTTGGTGAGCTCAAGACTCTGAATCGCGACCATCCGAATACAGGCTTTGGTATTTCGCTTCGCACTCATTCCGGTGAACACTATCTGCTGGCGAATGCACGCATGCCGCTGCCCGCCGCAAAATCCGAAGGTTTCCCGACCGGGCGCCGCGTTGCGTGCCTCGAGAATGGAGACAGCTTCAGCTCGATTGAAGTACTGGCCGATTCCAAATCGTACGAGACTATTTCACCTCGGGCCGAAGCCGAAATTCTGGGCAATGCATTGGACCTGATCGCGCGCATCGACACTCTGACAAGCATTCCGGCGGGCTCTGGTTCGAATGTGCCCCAAATTGCTGCAACGGGAACCGGAGGTTAAGCATGGCGCGCAACGATCACCTTTTGTCTGTCGGCAACGAAGCACTGGCACCGATGACGGAAACCATGGCTTCACTGACAGCTCAGATAGATCAACTTACAGAGGTGGCTGATGCGCGCTCTTCGGCACGGCTGGCTACGCTCAAGACCCGGATGGAGAATTTTACCGCCAGCATCACGATGGTGGGCCAGGTCAAGGCCGGAAAATCCTCGATCGTCAATATTCTTGCCGGGCGCCCTGCCCTGCTGCCGTCAGACGTCAACCCGTGGACCTCGGTGGTTACGACCCTGAACATCAACACACGCCCGCCGGGTGATACAAAGGCCAAGTTCACATTTTTTGAGCAGGAAGAATGGGACAACCTGATGGTCGGCGGCGGTCGTCTTGGTGAATTGGCCAATCGTGCCGGCGCAGATGATGAGATGGAAGACATTCGCCATCAGATCGCTGAGATGAAGGCCAAGTCAGAGGAGCGTCTTGGTAAACACTTTGACCTGATCCTGGGTCAAAGCCATCAGTATGACCATTTCGACGAAGAATTGATTCAACGCTATGTGTGTCTGGGCGATGAAGACGATCCCGATATTGATCCGAAAACGGGCCGGTTTGCTGATGTTACCAAATCAGCCGAGCTGTATATGGACATCCCGCAATACCCCATTGCGCTGAAACTGTGCGACACACCCGGTGTGAACGATACGTTCATGGTGCGTGAGCAAATCACGCTGCGCAGCCTGCGGGGATCCGAAGTCTGTGTTGTGGTGTTGGCAGCAAGCCAGGCCCTGACGACCATGGACATGGCTCTGATGCGCATTATTGCGCAGTTCGAGAACCGGCAGATCATCCTGTTCGTCAACAGGATCGATGAGCTTTCCGATCCTGTAAATCAGGTCCCAGAGATCCGTGACCGCATTCAGGACACGCTCAAACAGAACAATATCGACACTAATACCAGCGTCGTTTTTGGCAGTGCGCTGTGGGCCGAAGCCGCACTGACCGGGAACCCGGATATTCTGACTGAAGAATCGCGCCAGGCTTTGAATACATTCTACCTGGCCGCTGGATTCGGTGATCAGGCGGCCTCGCTCGATAAAATTTGGGCGCTTTCCGGCTTGCCCGATCTATTGCTGGCCATGAACGAGCGTATTGCGGACGGTGCCGGAGCGCGCCTGATGGACCGCGTTCGCCATCGGGCCCGTAACATTGCCAGTCAGATCCGCGCGACTGCGGTCGCCAAGAACCTGTCCGAAGGTGAAGGCGTTGCGCGGGATCTTGACGGTATTTCGCCTGAAGATGCGATCAATACGGTGTCTGCCGAATACGAAAAGAAAGCGGCCGAGCTGACAAATGCGTTGCGCGACAAAGTACTGGAGCGCCTGAATTCAGCCGAGGCCAATTTCGTCAAGCGCGCAACAGACTCATTGATCGCGCATCTTGAAAAAAATGGCGAACAAGGCACGTGGCAATATGATCCCGCGGGATTAAGGACATTGCAAAAGGCTGCCTATTTCAGTTTCGCCCGCGCCATGCGCAAGGATGCCGGGGCGTTGTACGCAACCGCCGCTGCAGATGTCGAAGCGCTTTATCATAAGATACTTGGCAACCATCTGGGCGAATTCAGCATTGAAGCGCCCATTGTCCCCCGTGTTCCGCCACCTCTTGGCATCGGCCGGACAATCGCACTGGACTTGCAAAGTACCTGGTGGCGACGTTGGTGGCAGCGCCGAAAGGGGTTTGAAGCCTACGCGGCGGATTACACACGGCTGATCGCGTCCGAGGCGAATTCTATCACCAAGGATATCGAGGAAAACCAGATTGCGGCAGTGCTCGAAAACGTCCGTGCGATCCTGTCAGATTTCCTGCGTGAGCAGAAGGAAACCCTGCTGAGCATCTCGTCTTCAGCCGAAAAGAACCCAGGTCAGACTGCGGCGGCGATGGCGGGCTTGCAGCCTCAGAAATCCAAGGACGAGATTCTGGGCGACATTCTGAAAGATCTTAGCAACGAAGCGGCATAAGTAGAAAAATGGCAAAAGATACACAAACACGCTTTGTTTCTCCGAGGGCATGGGAACGCATCGAGCAGTGGTCCCGCCGCAAACCGGTATTCGCCTTGATGGGCGAATTCAGTGCTGGCAAATCTACGTTGATGAACTTTTTGCTGCGAACGCAGACCTTGCCGACGCAGGTGACGGCAACCCAGTTGCCACCGGTCTGGTTTAGCTGGGGCAATCAAGCGCCCTATATCAAACGCCATGACGGCAGTATTGAACTGATCGAGCTTGATCAGCTTGAAACCGTTGGTGTCAATGACGCACAGTTCATCCGTATCTTCCTTGAGGCCGATATACTGGAAGCCGTCGACCTGATCGACACCCCCGGCATTTCCGACCCCAAGATCTCGACAGATGTATGGCAACGTGCTGTGGGTCAGGCAAACGGCGTCTTGTGGTGCACCCACGCGACGCAAGCCTGGCGCGAAACCGAACGCGCGACATGGGTTTCCTTGCCCGAGCGGTTACAGCACAATTCTTTGCTTCTGGTGACGCGGGCAGATGCCTTGAGCCTCAAAGACCGTCAAAAAGTACTGCGCCGCGTAAACCGCGAAGCGGGGCACCTGTTCAACCGGTCCATCCTGTTCTCTGCTCGGGACGCAATCACTGCCCGGGACAAGACAGGCGATGCCGAAATGTGGTCACGCAGCGGCGGCGGCAAGATGATCGACAGTTTCCTAGAGATCACGGAACAGATTATGGACAAACGTGCCGACCAACTGGCTCGGTACCAGATCGACAAAAGCCAAACGGACGCATCCAAAGTTAAGCCCTTGCGCCCTGCCCGCTCGTCAAGCGAACCGAAAGTGCAAAAAGACCAAGACGAAGTCGCACCATTAAGGTTGGTGAACCCGATGGAGGTCGACGGGGCGCCAAACACTGAAGGCGCCGCAGTTGTAACCAGTTTCCCGGTTCGACCTGCCCGGGTCGAGCGGCGCGCTGATGAGGCCGAGCGGGTTCGGATCGATGCGGAAGAGGCAGAACGGCTGCGAGCAGAAATGGCGTCAGAGCCAGTACCGCTGCCAGTTGAACCCGATACAAGTGATGAACTGCGTTCCTTCTTTAAAGATACTTCGAACGACCCTCTTGAATTGGCGAATGTCGCGGGCCTGCAGGACGACGAAGACGAATTTGATTTGTCACTCAAAGCTGATCTGGACGACGAATTTGATGACGCCCCGAGTGACTTGGACGAGGTTGAAATCAGCCCAGCACCTCTTGTGGCTGTTGACAATTCGGATGACGTGCTCGCCTCGCTGAGCACGTCGATGCAAAAAGATCCGATCGAGCGAGACGTAGCAGAAGAAGAACCCGAGCAAAACGATTTGGCTGAAGATCGTAGCATCGAAGTCTCTGTTTCCTCGATTACAGCACTGATGGCCGCTCAAACTGGCAACAATGCCGACGACTATGAGCCGGAACCTGAAACCAACAGTTTGATTGAAGCTGCCACCACCGAACAGGTCGATGCAGTTGACGGAAGCGTTGCCGCGCTGAGTGAGCTGCCTGAAATTGCGGTTGGATCGCCGCTCAGCGCGTCAACCATGTGGCAGGAAATTTCGCGGAATGAAGACCTGCCGCAGGACGCGGAGGGACTGAAGAACGTATTCAATGCATTTCTGGCCGAATTTGATCAGATCGCCATTGAACACAACGAAAAGCAGACCAAGGAGGCACTTCAATCCATTCCGAAAGCCAAGGAAAACAGCAGCGCGGAATGGCATGTATTGTAAGGGATAACGAATCGAGATAGTGAAAAACTAACAAATGAAAACAATGGCTTAAATGTCTATTCGAACTGCACTGAACTCCGCCATGGAAACGATACCCGACTGTATTGCAGCCGGGTATATCGACATGGAAACAGGGATGCTTTTGGGCAGCTCTGTTTCTGATCCTGACTGCGAAGATTCACTGGATACTTTGGCGGTGGCAGTAGCCAGTCTTTTTCAGGGGCGCGGGGTTGCTGCGTTTGAAGCACTCTTGCGTCAGGCGGGCAGTGCAGACGAAGAAAACACTGGTTTTGGGGAAATCGCAGTTTTTTCTAAAGACAGGCTGAACATTTTTTTGCGGACCAAGGAATATCCTGATCATGTGGTTTGCTATATCTGTCGCAACAGCGCGAATGTCGGGCTGGCGCTAACTAAATCACATCTCAGTCTGGGGCCGGTCGCGGCTGCGGTTTGAACGGGACCAGAGGGGGTCACGGCATGATGGACACGGACATTCTCGACCTGCTTGAAGATATCGGGCGGACCTCGGTCGCACGGCTGTCTCCGGCTGTGATGATTGCAGGGGAAACTGCAACTGCTCGCCGATCCGCGATATTGCGGGCAATCCGTGGCACGGTTTTACCGCGCCGGTTGGAATTCAACGCCGCAAACGGGGATTGTCTGGCAATTGAGGTGAACAGCTCCCGGATCACGGATGTTTTCAAGGTACGCGCAGGTCAGATTCCGGACTTTGAAACAGAGCCGCGCGCCGAACTGATCGAGAAACTGGCTGGATTGGTATCCGACATCTCCATATCGCCTGCTCCGCTTGAGTTGATGTCGGGCAAACCGGACACAGCGCTTGAAGTGGATGAGGTAGGTATCACCTTCAGCGAAATCGAGAACGCCTGCGCCGCCATTGAGCTTCCGTCCGAATCGATTGTTTCTGTCGTCCCAAATGTTGAGAAACCTGTTGATGACTGTCCGCCTGCCGAGGAAACACCTGATGCAGCAACAACACTTGCCCATCGTTTTTTTGATGCATCGAGCCGCTTCGCGTCAGGTCGTGTTTTTGTAGACAGTGCGGAAGACACCGCACCCCTTTTGGAAGGTGCGTGCAAGCCATCCGAGCCGATGTATCCCGACCAGGACACGCTGGCCCGTTTTGTTGCTGATCTTGCCGGCTGGGATGGTGATTCACAGCAAGAGATTGAAGACCCGCAGCTGATTGTCATGAGGCCAACGGGCGGAAAAGGGGCCGGTCTGGCCGTTCTGAGTGACCGTGGTCAGATCGCGGTCGCCATCCACGAAGCCCGCAAACTGGGGTCGGTTGTCAATCTGTGGACCTCTTTGCAGGAGGCAGAGAAATGATTGCCTCCATTGGATTCAAATTTTCGACTACTTCTATCTGTTTTTTATTGTAGCCAGGGTAATGAGTAATGAGTGAAACACATCGCCGCGAACTTATTCGCATAGCAGAAGAAATGAAGGGGATCAGCAATGATGAAACGCGCCAGTTCATTTCCCGCATCATTGGTGATCTTAGCAATCTGAAACCGTCAATTGCCTTTGTCGGGCAAATCAAGGCTGGTAAGTCGCGTCTGATCAACGGCTTTACCGGTCAGGCAGAGTATTTGCCTTCGGATGTTAACCCGTGGACAACTGTTATTACCGATATGCACTTCGGGCACCCTTCCAGCAGAACGCAAGGTGCCGAATTCCATTTCTTCGACAATTACCAATGGCAGTCTTTGATCGCCGAGGGTGAAGAACTGCGCAACATGTTTCCCGATGACGAGGACAGCTACAAGCGCGAGATGATCGAAGAACAGGTCGAGGCCATGAAAGTCCGGGCGCAGCGGCGTCTGGGCGACAGCTATGAACAGCTGTTGGGCCAACAGCACGATCTGGACGAACTGACATCAGATGACCTGGCCAGATATGTCTGTGCCGGGGATGATCCGTCTGAGGATGGGACTTTGGATCCAGGCAGTGATCGTGGGCTTTACAGCGACATCACCCGCAAGGCCGAAGTCTATTTTGACTTGGGCCACTTCCCGTTTCCACTGACGGTTACTGACACGCCCGGCGTGAATGATCCTCTGCTAATCCGCGAAGAGATTTCACGACAGTATCTGAAGGAATCCGATTTCTTTGTGGTGGTCCTGTCCGCGCATCAGGCATTGTCGCGCGCAGATCTGAAACTGTTCCGGTTGATGCAAGCGTTGGAACTTGGACAGATCGTCGTGTTCATCAACCGTGTGGACGAATTGGGCGGGGGAGCAGAAGACGCAACCAAAGTTCGTCTGGACGTTCTGGACGGGCTCGAAAAGGCGCTCGGCAACTCGAACATCGATGTTTTGATGGGCAGCGCACAATGGGCGCACTATGCTCTTACCGGTGATGAAACAGGGGTGAACCACGATCATGTTCTGGCATGGCTGCGCGCCCACCCGGAACAGATGCAGCAATACCTGAACGGTGTGGCCGAGATCAAACAAGGCCCGGGACCGATCAGCCGCGAAGCCGTCCTGCGTTTCGCCGCAATGATCGCGTCTGGCCTGCCCGATCTGCGCCGCCATGTCACTCAAGCTTTGACGGACGGACCAATCAACGAACAGTTACGGATGGCCTGGCAACATCTCGACAGCTTCGCGCGAGGGGAACTTGAGCGATCCCAGGTTCATTTGCGCGCTCTGCAAGAGGAAGGCGGCATTGACGCCCGCAATGCCGATGAAAGCGACAAGACTCTTGGCGAATTGCGCAAACTGCTTGCCGACAAGACTCAAGAGATCACGCGTGATATGGACGATGTCCTGTCAAATCTGCGCGGTGTCATGGATGACACGGTTGCTGAATCCGTGTCTGTCGTCGTGCGCGGCCCGGACGGCCAGTCGCCTCTGCTGGCAAAAGGTGGAGAAACCGAGCTTAACTTCACCCCGCTGCGCGAACGTATGCGTGAACTGGTGCAGGGGGCCTCGCAAGTCGTGCGGCAGCGAATGCTCAGCGACCTGTATGCGATCGACATGCAATGCAATGCCGCCTTGCGGGCTTTGCCAGGGTGGCAAGAGCAAGTCGACAATCGCATGAACACCAGCGCCGTGCGCTGGTTCCGCCCGGACACCACCGCTCTGACCCGTGGCATTACGGTTGAGTTGCGTGTAAACTGGCTTTCGCGTCTGATCTCGCGAAATAGCGTTGTGGCGCGCGCCGAACGAATGATCGTGCAGGAGTTCGAGTTGATTGGGGATGACCTGATCGACACCACGCGCGACAATCTGTTGGAAAGACTGAGCACTGTGCTTGATCATTATATGGCTCTTCTGGCTGGTCATCTTGAGCACAGATCCAGCTCGGGCGAACTGAACGCCCAGGCCGAAGCGCAAAGCACTTTCGACCGGGCTCGCCGTATTACAGTTGAGCTGGAAACGGTCTTTGGAACGACCAATGCGGATGAAAGACAAGCAGAGGCTGCGGAATGATTGAGTTTCCCGGAACTGAAAAGGAAGTACGCCAACTGGAGCGCTTCCTGACCGCAACTGAAAACCTGACGCCTGACGCGGCGTTGGAGGACATGCGCGCGCGGGCTCTGGCTCATGCCGAACGTCTGTCAAACGCGGTCAATATCGGGTTCGCCGGGGAATTTGGTGCAGGCAAGTCAAGTTTGGCGAACATGCTGGCTGGTGCGGATATTCTTCCAACCGGCCCGCAGCATCTGAAATTGCCGCTCGTGATCGTCGCATACGCGGAAACACCCGAAACGACTGTCGGTTGGTGGGACAAAGAACCAAAGACCTATTCAGGCATCGCGCTGGAAAAAGCGGCCCAGGAAGAGCCTGATTTCATATCGGTTGGCATCAATACACCGGCTCTGAAGGAGATCTCGCTGTTTGATCTTCCCGGGTCGGGAGCTCTTGATGATAGATATAAGCCGACTTTGGATCTGCTGAAATTCGTCGATTGTGCCATCTGGTGCACAAATGGAACCAATGCCTGGCGCGAGACCGAGCGCCACTTGTGGTCTCAGGTGCCGCCCGAACTGCGGGCCAACAGCCTGCTGGCCGTTACACATGCGGATCTCCCACCGGTGCAGGGTGCTTTGGACCGCGTCCTTGCACGTCTGAACAAGGAAAAAGAAGGAATGTTCCGCGCTGTTGTGCCTATTGGTACGCCGGTGGCGGTGCGTGCCATGGCTCAGGAGCCCGAACCTGACTTTGCGCTTTGGGAAACCTGCGGCGGACAGAACCTTGCGGAACACGTCCTGGAAGCGGCGTCCAACCGGCGCCGCAGTGATCTCGAGGCTGCACGAAAGGATATGCAGCAGGAATTCCTGCCCTATCTTGAGGCGCTACAGGGACCGGAGCCAGAGGTTGCTTCGAATGACACTGCGTCAATGCAGTCAACGCTGGGTTCTGCCCTGCCCCCGCTGAACAATCCCATTCTCGAGGACTGGCTGGCCGCAATAGCGAGCATCTATGAAGATTTGCGTGAATCATCCGACATCGAACCGGCAGCGTTCTTGCACAGCTGTCAGGAGATCGTCGAAGACTTTGCGGAACGGCTGGAACAAGGTGGCGAGATTGATCCCGAGGCTGATTGGATTCCTGCAGAATTTGAGAAAGCGACAGACTTGCTTTTGCTGCTGCAATTCGAAAGCGGGGACGCGCCGTTGAAGGACGCAATCAGCATTCTGACGCAGTTGGGCGACAACCTTGCTTGGGCTGGCAGCACGGTTGCGGTGGCACAACCAAAGACCGGTACCTGACGCTTTCCCGCCAAGATTGAGCTGCAATGCAGCGATTCGAAGGGCCGAGGAATCGGCCCTTTATTGTTTCGAATTCGTGGACCAACACGCTTGATTTGGGGTTTCAGTTTTCAATCAACCCATATCGAAAATCTATATGTAGTGGACTCAACCCATAGGTGGACAATATCTGCCATCTTACGGAAAACGATCCATAGTGAAGCCATCAGGCGGCCCCAATAAAGTCAAATTTGAAACGTCTAACCGTTCTCAAGTGTCCTGCGGTTGTTTTTGGTTGTGAGTTCGTGGGCTGTCGGCCCGGTTTTTCTAAGCCGCAAAATGAATAGAACGGGCGGATTGAAATGAGCCACAACCAGGCTGTCGGTGCGACGCACGACGAACCAAAAATTGAGGGATTGCAGCCAGGGGCAAAGCTGTTGCGCGGGCAATATGAAATCCTCCGCTATCTCAGCAACGGTGGATTTGGTATCACCTATCTCGCGCGCGACAGCCTAGAGCGCGACGTTGTGATCAAAGAGTGCTTCCCCGGAGCGCTGTGCCGCCGCAACGGTGATCTGGTCGAACCAAATGACCCGTCCTTCAAGGACGACCTGCGCTCGATCATTGACCTCTTTATTCAAGAAGCGCGCAATCATGCGCGTCTGGTACATCCCAATATCGTAGATGTGCATCAGGTGTTCGAAGACAATGACACCGCATATATCGCAATGGACCTCATCCGTGGGTGTGACCTGCTGGATTATGTGGAAAACCCGGAAAACGACGGCGGCCCTGACTTCATCGTTCAGGTCGCTGAAAAAATGCTATCCGCGGTATCTTTCATTCACCAGAGCGGCATGTTGCATCGGGACATATCGCCAGACAACATTCTGATTGATGAAAACGGAGACCCCGTCCTGATCGATTTTGGAGCCGCACGAGAGCAAGCAGCGAACAAATCGGCAGCATTGTTGACCCTGCGCGTCATCAAGGATGGATACTCTCCGCACGAATTCTATGTCCGGGGCGCCGAACAAGGACCCAGCAGCGACCTCTATGTTTTGGCCGCTACGCTCTATCACGCGATCAGCGGTGAACGCCCCATCGACGGCCAAAACCGTTTGAATGCATTCAACAACGGCCAGGATGACCCTTATACACCGCTGGCCGGTCGTTTCGAAGGATATCCAGAAGGGTTCCTTGAAGCGATCGACAAGGCGATGGAAGTACACGCCACGGATCGCCTGCAATCCGCATTGGATTGGTTGCGCATGTTCCGCGGTCCTGGTGTCATGTTTGATACATTCGCCTATCGCCCCGTGTCCGTGATTGTTGGCATGGATCGGAAAGACAAAGAGGAAGAAAAGGCCCGTATCAAAGCCGAAAGCGAAAACGCGGAAGCGGTTGTAACAGCCTTGCTGGCCGGAAACTCGGACATTGTTCTTGGCAATGAGGACAAAAAAAATGACGACCTGGCCAAAATCACGGCGAAAGAAGAAACTCCCGTCGCTGTAGATACCGTCGTCCAGAGTGGGTCTGGCGGCAGCAGCAAGCTGATCGCAGGTGCGGCCGTTGTTGCAGTTGCTCTGGCCGCTGGTGGTTTCTTTGTGATGTCGGGCGACACAACAGAAAAACAGGCAGAAACATCCCTCGAGCAGCCCGCAGCGGAAGTACAATCCGCTGGGACAGAGGTGCCTGTGATTGAACCCTCATCCACAGAAGCGCCCGAGCCCGAGCCCGAAGTGGTTGACGCAACCGAGACCAAGCCGGAAGAGCCTGTCGAGCAGGCACAAACAGTACCTGCGGAGCCAGCTGTCACAGAAACAGCCTCCGCAGACACTGAACCTTCTGAAGTACAATTGCAGTCGGAAGAAGCATCGGATGTTGCAGCAGAACCCGAGATTGAAGCGCCCGCAACTGGCGCTGTCGCCAGCGTCGGTGTTCCGGCGGATCAGCAGGTATCGTTCGCGCATTGGGATGTCGATATCCCATTCCAGACATCACGCCGCCGCGGCTCGACCGGTGCCACCATTGCGGTTACCGGGGTGGACGACAACCAAGACATGAGCGTGATCGGCGACTGGGTGCAACGTGGTGCTGTCATCTATACCCTGAATGGCAAACCGGTTCGTCAGGACGTTCCTTTTGCCGCCCAGGTTCTAGACAACCTGAACGTAGATGTCGATGGGTACACAAGGGTTGCTGCCCGCTATCGCCCACTGGGCCAAACCCGTGCACAAAATGGTTTGTTGGCCCTTCCCGCCATGCGGTCAGTTGGGTTGGAAAATGGCTACAGCTTTACCGTTAGCGCTGATGGCAACGGTGGATGGCAAACAAGGGTGAAAGCGGTTCCGGCTGATGTGGCAGGAAACCTGCAGAAAGACGATATCCTTCTGAATGAAGGCCAATCAGGCACCACGTTTGACGGCACAGAAAGCCTTGATGAGATGCTGGCGGCTCTCATTTCGAACGAGCAGACAGATGCAAATCTGACCGTGCTGCGCAATGGGGCCGAGACGGCCGCCGTCATGCAGCTTGCACAGGAGTAATCTGACCGGTTCGCAAGTGATCTGCCAGTGTGTGTTTGCTGAGGGCGGCATCCAGGTTTGCCACCCTGGCGGGAACCGGACCGCCGCAGAATGTATCAGTTCCCAAGGGTATCCATTGAGTGGCCCTGCGCTGACGTGCAGGGAAAAGTAGCAGCTTACGACGCGGCATATCTGCGTCAAAAACTTGAAGGTGTCGACACCATGTTCAAATACAAAAGCCCTCTGAGCCGGCTTCTCGAAGGTGCCGGCAAATCCAAAGAAGAAGACGTGACCGAGAACACGACCGCCGTAGACGGCCCTGCAAGCGAAGAAGAAAAGCAGGAACCCATTGCGGATTTCAACGCACTGCGCGCCGCATTGGCGGGTGGGAACATGACATCTGAATCCTATGAGGAAACGGATGAGCTGATCCCCGAAGAAAAAATGCCCGAGTTCAACGAGGCCGAGGCGGAAGCAGTGGCAGAACCCGAGGAATCGATCTTCGCCGAGGACAGCTCGGAAGAGGACCACGCTCCGGAGGAGGAGGACGCTCCAACAAACGTTCTGACAGAAGAGCCTGTCGATGAACCGGTTGGGGTCGAGCAGGTTGTCACCTTGCATGTGTCGGAAGCAACCGCAGAGACATCACCAGAGGAACCGACAGCGCAGGTCGTGTCCGAACCCACCGAGCCGGAAGTGGTCGAAGTTGAGGTCGCGGAAGCTCCGGTTGCGGAAGCGAAGCAGGTCGAAGTGACCGTTGAGCCGGTGATTGAGCAAGTTGAACCAGCCCCGGTTGAGGACCGTCGTTCACGGGTCAAGACGACATTTCTGGGCTTTGAGCGCGCCGATACTCATGTACAGGACCTGATCGAAACCTCCGAACCCGTAGCAAAAGCAGAAGCGGTACAAGAGACATTTCCTGTGGGTTGGCTGGTTGTAACATCAGGTCCGGGACGGGGTTCAAGCATCACGCTGACCGAAGGCCTCATGCAAATCGGTCGCAACGATGACCAGGCCATCCAGTTGGACTTCGGTGATACAGGCATCTCGCGCTCGAACCATGCGGTTATCGCCTATGACCCGGAAGATCGAAAGTGCTATCTGGGCCATGGCGGCAAGGCCAATCTTGTGCGCCTGAATGGCAAACCCGTTCTCAGCACCGTGGCGCTGTCCAGTGGAGACCTGATCCGCATCAGCGAAACCTCCATCCGGTTCACGGCCTTCTGTGACGACGGTTTTGATTGGCGGGATTCCTGATTGATGCTGGCAACTCCGGCATATGATGTTGCGCTGATCCTGAATCAGGGTCAGCGGGAAACGCAGGAAGACGCGATTGCGGCCCGTATGTTCGACGCGTCGGACGCGGGGTATGTTGTAATTGCGGATGGCATGGGTGGCCATGAGGCGGGTGAAGTAGCCTCGGAAATGGTAGTCGCCGCCTGGCGCGACGCTCTGGACGCTGAACTTGAGGCAGAAACCCTGAACGAAGGATCGGCGATAGATGCGCTTCCTTTGGCCGCCATGCAAGCCAATGCCGCGATCGCCAACCATAACGAAGCTCAGGGCAAGGGGTTCAACATGGGATCGACCATGTTGGGCGTCCTGTTTCTGGGGCGGCGTGTGTTCTGGATTTCGATCGGCGACAGCCCTCTTTACCTGTTTCGCGATGGAGCGTTGAAGCAGGTTAACGAAGATCATTCGATGGCACCCGTGATCGCTTGGAAAGTCGCTTCGGGCGAGATCACAGAAGCAGAAGCCCAAGAAATGGACCGCAATCAATTGACCTCCGTGGTCATGGGCGGGGCCATTCCAAAAGTGGATTGCCCGGAAGATCCATTGATCGTGTCACCTGCTGATGTCCTGGTCCTCGCAAGTGACGGGCTGCAGTACATCAGCGACGCCGAAATTCAAACCATTCTGCGGGATCATCAGCAGGGCCTGGCGCAAGACATAGCCGAAGCATTGCTGAAAGCTGTGCAGGCCAAGGGCGACCCGGATCAGGACAATCTTTCCATCGCAGTCGCGAAACTCACAAGAACCTAAAAAAGGCAAAGCAACAGGACCCATGAGACAGCACTTAATCATATCAAGCCTTGCCCTTGCGGCCGCCACAGGCGCAGCATCGGCGCAGGAAGCGTGTTCAAGTTATGAAATTCAACGCGGCGACAGCTTGAGGGAATTGGCAATCGAAGTGTATGCGACCGAGGATTTTCGCATCATTTTCGATGCAAACCGCAATGTTATCGGTGCCAACCCCAATATCATCCGTGTCGGCGACGTTTTGGAACTGCCCTGTCTGGAAGACGTTGGGCGTGCACCGGTGCTGGCTGATACCGAGGCCGAACGACTGGCTGCCGAAATGGCAGCAGAGCTGGTAAAGGCCGCAGAAGAACGCGCCGAGAAAGCCGTGGCCGAAGCGGAAGCCCGTGTCGCCGAGGCGGAAGCCGAAGCAAAGAAAGCGAGTGAAGAGGCGGTCGTTGCAGCACGGGCTGCGGCCAAGCAAGAGATTGAAGCCGCCCGTTCCGAAGCTGCCGCTTTGATCCGGAACGCTGGAACGGGTGAACGGCCCGAAATTCGCGATCGTCAGTTGCTGTTGATCACCGGCGGAAACTACGCTCCGTTTACCGATGAATCTCTGCCCAACCGGGGGCTCTATACGCATCTGGTTGAGACCGCGATGTTTCGGGCCGCTCCTGAGCAGGCCTACAAGATTCAATTCGTGAATGACTGGTCATCCCATCTGGACCTGTTGATGCCAACACTCGCATTTGACGCCACCTTCCCTTGGTCGCGCCCCAATTGTGAGGACGCCGCCGCACTGTCGGAAAATGATCGTAACCGGTGCGAAACCTACAATTTTTCGAATCCGTTCTACGAGGTCGTAGATACATTCTTCGCCCGAGAAGGTTCCGGCTATGAACAGACACTGACTTATGCCGACTTTGCCGGAGCAACGATCTGCCGCCCGGAAGGTTGGTCTTTGTCTCACATGGACGCGGTAAGCCTGTACGAACCGGTCATCAAACTTTTGCGTCCGACGTCACCGGATGATTGCTTCCACGCACTGATGGAAGGCACCGCTGATATCGTAGCCATCGAAGCGCATCTGGCTGTCGAGGCAATAGATCGGCTTGGGTATCAACACCGGATTATCGAAAACCCAAACCTTGCGGCCATCAAGTCGCTTAACGTCATGACCCACAAAGATAATCCTGATGGGGAAGCGATCCTGGAGACGCTGAACCAAGGTCTGGCAATCATGCAGCAATCGGGCGAATGGCGCGACATCGTGTCAACCGCCCTGCGTCATCAAATGGAAAATGGATAAGGCCCCAATCTGGCCTGACAAACTAAAGTCTGGAGGAAGTGGACATGTTTAACGAGAAAATAAAAAAGGTAGCGCTTTCAGCAACCGCGATTACCGCTCTGAGTGCGGGCGCCGCTGCGGCACAGGAAGCTTGTACCAACTATACCGTACAAGACGGCGACACCATGGCGACCATTGCAATCGCAGCCTACGGCACATCGAACTATCAGCCGATCTTCAACGCAAACCGGAACGAAATTACCAACCCCAACGCACTTGAGCCTGGTCTTGTTCTGGCCCTTCCCTGCGAGGACGGCAGCCTGCCAAATGGCCAGAGTGCGCAGGAACTGATCGCAGCCGAAGAAAAGCGTGCTGCAAGCGTCAAGCGTTCAAACGTCTACGCGCCGCCCATCAAGTTGGTTGCCGGCAACGGTTGGGAACCATTTACGACCGAAACGCTCAGCGGCGGCGGTATTATGACTCGCCTCGCAACCACCAGTCTGCAACGCGCCGGAAACAGTCGCGATTATTCTGTCAGCTTCGTCGACGACTGGAGCTCACATCTCGATACCCTGTTGCCGCTTGGTGCGTTTGATGTTTCTATCGCTTGGACGGTCCCGGATTGCACGAACCGCACATATGAATGGTCTGCTGAGACGACGGCGCGCTGCACTCAGTTCGTCGCGTCCGTTCCAGTCTACGATATCGTCGGCGGCTTCTTCACACTGCCGGAAAGCCAGTATGCAAACGCTACCGATTTCAAAAACTTTGAAGGTTCCACCATCTGCCGGATGGCAGGTTGGAGCATGGTAGTTCTGGAAGAAGTCGGTTTGAACCGTGAGAACACAACAGTTGTCCAACCCAACTCGGCGCGTGAATGCCTGGATGCGGTTATGACCGGCACCGCCGATGTCGCCGCTTTTGAAGTTGATCTGTTCGCGTCCACCATGAAGGACATGGGCCTTACGTCAGGTGACATTATCGAAAACCCGTATGTTTCGACATTGTCTTCGATGAGTTTCCTAGCACACCGCACCAACCCGTTCGCGCGTGAGTACATTGCAATGATGAACAAAGGTCTGAACGAAATGCGCGAGTCCGGCGAATGGTATGCGATTATTTCTGACTCTCTGCGCGAGCAGAACGAAAAACTGAACGCAGCTTCGAACTGATCCCTCGGTTCAGCTGAAACTATGGGGCCGGTTCATCAATCGGCCCCCTTTTTGTCAGCGAAAAACGGAAGGTTTTTCAAGATGACAAAATTTGGCCTCTTATCTGCTTCATAACAGCCTCAAATGCGCAGCACCTTCTACCCTTAAGCACGACCATCATTCAATTGATGCCACTGAAAGAGCGTGATTTGCATATGATACAGGGCGCCTTCGATACTCAAAGAAAATCTCTGATGCCCGTGACAAGAGCGGACTTGGACATTGCGGTGATTTTGCCTTGCTACAACGAGGCAGTTGCGATTGGCGAAACCGTTCGGCAGTTTCGTGCAGCCCTGCCGGACGCTACCGTTTACGTGTATGACAACAATTCTACTGACGAGTCCGTCAAAGTCGCGCTTGAGGCAGGCGCCCTGGTCTATTCCGAAACATACCAGGGCAAAGGCAACGTGGTCCGTCGAATGTTTGCCGACGTTGACGCGGATGTCTACGTTATGGCTGACGGGGATGCGACCTACGACAGCGCTGCGGCACCGGAATTGATTGACCTGCTCGTTTCGCAGAATTTGGATATGGTCAATGGCGCCCGGGTGAATGAAGAAACCGAAGCCTATCGGCGCGGCCACAAATTTGGCAACGCGTTGTTCAGTTGGCTTGTGAAATTCTTCTTCAACAGCAAAATCAACGACCTGCTTTCGGGTTACCGCGTTTTCAGCAGACGCTTTGTCAAAAGCTTCCCTGCGGTATCAAACGGTTTCGAAATTGAAACAGAGCTAACAGTTCATGCGATGCAGATGCGCATGCCAATCGGTGAGGTTCAAACAAGATACTCGTCACGCCTGCCAGATTCGAACTCCAAGCTGGCAACTTTCTCTGATGGGTGGCGGATTCTCAAAATGATCGGACTGTTGATCAAAGATGAAAAGCCCGTTGCGTTTTTCCTGTTTTTGGCCGTGGTAATGTTTTTGCCTTCGCTATTTGTGTTTGTGTCCGTATTCCGGGAATTTTTGGAAACGGGGCTTGTTGATAGAATTCCATCTGTTGTCGTTGCCGTGTCCGGTTTTGTCGCAACAATGCTGTCCATTGTCTGCGCTCTGATTTTGGAATCTCTGGCTCTTGCCCGAAGGGAAGCGCGCCGTCTTTCGTATTTGCGGCACAAGGGTGTTGCGGCGTCAGCTGCCGAGCAAATCAAACCATCGCTTGTTGAGACCGAAACCCGTCGGTTTGGTTAACAAAACCCATCCTTCAGTTTCCTGCTAGGCAAATGGACGGCCTGTTCGCTCGTGAGCGAACGAACAAGCGGCATTGCTCAAAAATGTAGTAAACCAAAAATGCAAATGGCCAGCACCCCAAATGCTGGCCATTTTTCTGAGTGAGTGATATAGCCCGAAGGCCTCACCAGTGAAAATCTTTGTCTCCAAACACCTAACGCGGACTGAAAGTCGGCGCTATTGGGGGAATCCCGTAAATCTTGTATTTTTTCCAAGGATCAGGGTGTTTCGATCTTCGCTAACTGCACGGCTCTCAGTTTCAGGAAAGCGATCGAAATTTGTGCCCGGCGAGCGAGCGGTCAAGCGTTGAAATCCAACGTGTTGCGCAGGTGTCTCCCGGGCACACATTGCGCATGTCGTTCAAAGAATGTGACAAGGTTGGTTTTAACGGCGCAGCCACAGCAAGTTACAGATGGTCAGGCACACGGTTTGGGGCTGTCGCGGTCTTTTGGCAATCCCGCGTTTTATGAAAAGGACCGCACAAAGGCGGTCCTTTCGTGTTCTGATGTCGGACGAAACTCGCCCGTTTGCTCGACAGTGATTAGCCGATGATTGCGTTCAGCGTAGCGCTGGCGCGCATCACGGCTGCAGTTTTGACCGGGTCGGTGTGATAGTATCCGCCCAAGTCCACGGCTGGTCCCTGAACAGCGGCCAGTTCCGACAAGATCTGCTCTTCTTTGTCTGCCAGTTCTTTTGCCAGTGGTGCAATTTCATCTGCCAGTTCTGCATCGTCGGATTGGGCCGCCAAAGCTTCGGCCCAGTACCGCGCGAACCAGTAATGGCTGTCGCGGTTGTCAGGTTGGCCGACTTTCCGACTTGGTGAGCGGTTGTTGTCCAGAATGCCCTGAGTTGCAGCCTCTGCCGCGGCGCCGAGAACACCTGCTTTCACGTTGCCTTTGGTGTCAGCCAGGAAGTTCAGAGACTCCCCAAGCGCGCAGAACTCACCCATCGAATCCCAGCGCAAATGGTTTTCCTCGACCAATTGCTGAACGTGCTTCGGGGCCGAGCCCCCTGCCCCGGTTTCGAACAGACCGCCGCCATTCATCAGCTTGACGATCGACAGCATCTTGGCCGAGGTACCCAGTTCGAGGATCGGGAACAGGTCCGTCAGGTAATCCCGAAGCACGTTGCCCGTGATGGCAATTGTATCTTTCCCGGCTGTTATGGTCTCCAATGACTGGCGGGTTGCCTCGCGCGGAGCCATGATCTGGAACTTGTCGGCAACGCCAGCCGCCTCGAGCGCCGGCTTTACGTATTTGATCAGCTCGGCATCGTGAGCGCGGTTTGCGTCCAACCAGAAGATCGCCTCGGACCCGGTCAGGCGCTGGCGGTCCATCGCCAGTTGAATCCAGTTTTCGATCGGTGCTTTCTTGGCAGTGCAGGCGCGCCAGATGTCACCCTTTTCAACAGCGTGCTCGTGCAGTGTTTTACCATTGGCCAGCACAATGCGGATGGTGCCATCGGCAGGCGCTTGAAAGGTGGTCGGGTGTGAACCGTACTCTTCGGCTTTTTGCGCCATTAGGCCAACATTTGCGACCGCACCGGCAGTGGCCGGATTCAGTGCTCCGTTGGCTTTGAAAAATTTGATGCTTTCATCATAGACAGTTGCATAGCACCGATCGGGGATCACGCAATTTGTGTCACCCTTGGCACCGGATTCATCCCAACCCTTGCCGCCCGCGCGGATTACCGCTGGCATCGAAGCATCAATGATCACGTCGGAAGGAACGTGCAGGTTGGTGATACCCTTGTCGCTATCCACCATATACATCGACGGGCGATCAGCTTTGATCGCGTCGATTGCGGCTACGATCTCGGCATTGTTTTGAACCCGCTCAAGCAAGTCTCCTAGACCAGAGTTTGGGTTCACACCCAGCGCGTCCAGTTCAGCGCTGAATTTTTCAAAGACCGGAACCAACCAGGCCTTGACCGCATAGCCAAAAATGATCGGGTCAGAGACCTTCATCATCGTGGCTTTCAGGTGCAGCGAGAACATTGTGCCGTCTTTCTTGGTGTCCTCGATGGCCTCTGCTAGGAACGACGACAGAGCTTTGACCGACATGAAAGTCGCATCAGTCACCGTGCCTTCCGCCAACGGCCACGCATCCTTCAGAACAGTCACACTGCCGTCTTTACCGACAAACTCGATCCTTGCATCACCCGCCTGGGCAGCAGTGATGGTCGCCGATTTCTCATTGGCGTAGAAATCGTTGCCAGACATGGACGAGACTTTGGTTTTGCTGTCTGAGGCCCATTCACCCATGGAATGCGGATTTTTCCGGGCATAGTTTTTGACTGCCCGGGCTGCGCGGCGGTCACTGTTGCCTTCTCGCAGAACCGGGTTCACGGCCGAGCCTTTGATGGCATCATAGCGTGCGCGGATCGCCTTTTCTTCGTCGGTCGAGGGTTCTTCCGGGTGTGCAGGGATATCATAACCTTGCGATTGCAACTCTTCTATGGCGGCCACCAATTGCGGAACCGAGGCCGATATGTTCGGCAGCTTGATCACATTAGCATCCGGGGTCTTTACCAGTTCACCCAATGCGGCCAGATCGTCTGAGACGCGCTGCTCATCCGTCAGGTTCTCGGGGAAGGCTGCCAGAATGCGCCCGGCCAGTGAAATGTCCTTGGTGCCCACGCTGACGCCAGCAGCCGAAGCGAACTTGCGAATGATGGGCAGGAACGAGGCGCTGGCCAATTCGGGCGCTTCGTCTACAATGGTATACAATATGTCGAAGTTCGATTTATCTGCCATATTCTTTTACCTTTTTAAGCCTTTCGGGGCGTGCGATCCAAGAGTTGAAGCCACTTCAGCGTGGCGCGGGAGGGGCGCGATCACGATACCGCCCCTGGGTGACTCTGTTTTGACAGGGCTTCACTTAAATGACGTTGGGCTGGGAATCAATCATCTGTGCCCGCGCGTTTTGCCACGGGCTGGGCGTGTATGACCTTAGATGCTATCTGCTCAACGTTTCGCCCGTCTGTCTTTGGCGTTTCGCTTCAGGTCACGCCACATATTTTCCATGAAGCTGCGCGGCTGGTCCAACAAAGTTCTTCGAGTTGTGTCCAAGGACTACCGAAACCTCTGTCCTGTCTCGGGATCAAATACCATGGCACGGGCGGGTTGAATTGATATGCCAATCCGATCACCCATTTTGCTACGTTGGTCTTCCCGTTCTTCCACAATCAGTTTGTCGCCATTCGGCGTCAGCAGATATGAGTAGGAAACACCGCCAAGTGCTTCAGTCAGGTCCACGGTGCAGGTATCCGCTGAGCGGTCTATGAAAATGTGTTCGGGACGCATTCCCAACGTCACCTTATCCTTTCCCGCAGGAACGTTTGCCGAAATCGGTAACGGCTGACCTAGGGCGGGATGGGTGACGTGGCCGTCGGCATAATCGCAATCGAGAAAATTCATAGCGGGCGAACCGATGAAGCCCGCAACAAACCGATTGTCAGGATCGCGGTACAGATCCATCGGAGCCCCCACTTGTTCAATCCGGCCATCACGCAGTACGACAATCTTGTCGGCCATCGTCATGGCTTCGACCTGATCATGGGTCACATAGATCATGGTCGCACCGATTTCCTGATGCAGTCGCGCGATCTCGACGCGCATCTCGACCCGCAACTCAGCGTCCAGGTTGGACAAGGGTTCATCAAACAGAAAAACCTCGGGCCCGCGAACAATGGCCCGCCCAATCGCAACCCTCTGCCGTTGCCCCCCCGACAGGGCCTTGGGTTTGCGTTTGAGATAGGGGTCAAGCTTCAGAATGCTCGAAGCCTCCTGCACTTTTCGGTCGATCTCGGCTTTTGGGACACCGTTCATGCGCAAGCCAAATCCCATGTTTTCGGCCACTGACATGTGAGGGTAGAGCGCATAGGTCTGGAACACCATGGCCACGCCGCGCTTAGCCGGGTCCATATGTGTCACCTCGCGCGTCCCGATGTGAATTTCGCCTTCCGAAGTTTCTTCCAACCCCGCAATCATCCGCAATAAAGTTGATTTTCCGCACCCTGAAGGACCAACAAAAACGCAGAATTCGCCATCTTCGATCTGCAGGTCGATCCCATGAATGACCTGAGTCTGACCGTATCGTTTGATTGCCTGGTTCAGAGTTACACCTGTCATGTCACTTGCATCCTGTCGTTTCTGGGGCTTGGGCACGTTTCGGGGAATCGCCACGCTTGTGCTTCGGTTCCGATTTGTTCGGCCACTCGCCGTACGCGCGGCACCCAGGCCTCGAGTTGGTTGAAATCCATACGTTCGGTAGACCCGGTTATAGAAATCGCACCGAGCATCCGACCGTTCGACGTCAGAACCGGGCATGCGATGCATATGATGCCGGGCTCATGCTCTTCACTATCGATGGCAAATCCCCGGCTGCGAATCCGGTCGAGATCCGCCCTCAACATCTGCTCTGATGTCAGAGTACTGTCAGTGAAGCGGTGATAGCTTTGCTGGGAAATCGCCCTGTTCAGCGCATCTTCATCCAAGAAGGCCAGCATCGCCTTGCCAACCCCTGTACAGTAGGCCGGGCCAACCTTGCCAGCCTGAGAGTACATTTCGATAGGCTGCGCGGCGTTGCGTTTATCGACGTAAAGAACCTGACTTGAATCGAGTTGCGCCAGATGCACGGTCTCACCGGTTTCCCGGCTGAGGGCATCCAGAAAAGGGCGTGCAATCGGCGCCAGAGAGCTTTGCGTCCATGCCGCATGGGCCAACCGTACCAACCGCATCCCAGGGGAATAGGTCTGCCTGTCGCGGTCATAGGACAGCATTCCCTGATTGGTCAGGGTTTGCAGGAATCGGTACAGGGTCGCCTTTGGAAAATCGCTGCTTTCCAAAAGTTCAGCGAACCGAACCGGGCGCTCAAACGACGCCACTTGATCCAGCACATCACATGCTTTGCCTATAGTTCCGTCACCTGACACGGATCTCCGCTCTCCTCCATTTATCCATCGCCATCTTCACGAGGGTCTTGACAACAGTAACCGAGTCGATGTGTAGTTTTCAATATATAAAACAAGGTTTCATTATTTGGAACTTTGCATGGGAGCAACAGGGAGGAGACCATGTATTCAACTTTCAAGCGCACGACGGCTGCGCTGGCGCTCGGTGTCGCGATGGCGGCACCGGCAGCTGCGGAACTCACCGGAGAGCTGCGGATTTTTCTCGACACATCAAACCCGGCGCCCCGCGCGACGATGGAAGCGATGATCGAGCGGTTCGGAGCACAGCATCCGGGGTTGGAAATCGAAACCACCGTGATCGATCGCGAGGCCTATAAGACCCAAATCCGCAATTTCCTGACAGCTGACACACCTGACGTCGCCAACTGGTATGCGGCGAATCGTATGAAACCCTATGTCGAAGCAGGCCTGTTCGAGGATGTCTCGGATCTTTGGGAAGAACCCGAGATTGCCGAAAACCTCGCCTCGACAAAAGGCGCGATGACCATCGACGGCAAGCAGTGGGGCGTGCCCTATACCTATTACCAGTGGGGCGTTTACTACCGCAAAGACATCTTTAACGAGCTTGGCCTGTCTGAACCGACCACTTGGGAAGAAGAATTGGCCAACTGCCAGAAGATCGTCGATTCCGGACGCACCTGCTACACGATTGGAACGCGGAATTATTGGACCGCCGGTGGCTGGTTCGACTATTTGAACATGCGCACCAACGGGTTTGATTTCCACAATCAGCTGGCAAATGGCGAAGCAAGCTGGGAAGATGACCGGGTCAAGCAGACCTTCGCGAACTGGAAACAACTCATCGACATGGGCGCGTTCCCCGACGACCACACGGCGCGTAGCTGGCAAGAATCCCTTCCTCTCATAGTTCAGGGCGACGCCGCAGCTATCTTGCTGGGCAACTTTGCCGTGGCACCTCTTCGCGAGGCAGGACTGACCGACGATCAGTTGGACTTTTACCAGTTCGTCGCGATCAACCCGGATGTTGAGTTGGCCGAAGACGCGCCGACCGACACGTTCCACATCCCGGCCAATGCCTCGAACAAAGAAGCTGCTCGCGAATTCTTGCGCCACGTGGTTTCTGCTGAGGAACAGACCGAGATCAACAATGGCGCGAACCTTGGTCAGTTACCGGTGAACGCTCAATCGTCTGTGGATAACGACAAGTTCCTGCAGCAGGGCTTTGAAATGCTGTCCACAAACAGCCCTGGCGGAATTGCGCAGTTCTGGGATCGCGATGCGCCTGCGGAAATGGCCAAAGTCTCAATGGAGGGCTTTCAGGAATTCATGGTTAAACCAGACGAACTGGACCGGATTCTGGCCAAACTTGAACGCGCTCGCGGGCGAATCTACGACAACTGACCCGGCATGGGCCGGGCTTAGGCCCGGCCTGCGTCGCCCTCAACAGTAAGGCGGACGTCGGCCCGCCTTCACCCCACCAAATCCGAGATATCCTATGACCGTTGCCGTTGACTCTCCACAACAGGAAAGTTGGTTCCACAGGAACCAACAACGCATCGCCCCTTGGCTGTTTCTGGCCCCTGGCCTTCTGTTCTTTTCTGTTTATGTGATCATCCCGTTGTTCGAGTCGATAAACCTGTCGCTTTACGAATGGGACGGCCTGGGCGCTGCCGAATACGTTGGCCTTCGTAACTACGAAGACCTTTATTGGGAATGGGTGGACCGGGATGCTTTCTACATCTCGATGAAAAACAACCTGATCTGGCTGATCCTTTACCTGGCTGCGATTCCGGCAGGTTTGTTCATCGCCCTGTTCCTGAATCAGACCGTTTGGGGCATCCGCCTTTATAAGTCCCTGTTTTTCTTTCCTTTCGTGATTTCTCAGGTCGTGGTGGGGCTCGTGTTCACCTGGTTCTACGATCCGACCTTCGGGTTGCTGAACGAATTCCTCGGCTTCTTCGGCCTGGGCCCAGTAAACGTGTTGGGCGATGAGCGTTTCGTGACCTATGGCATCATCTTCGCCGGCCTCTGGCCACAAACCGCCTATTGCATGATCCTGTACCTTACCGGCCTGAACGCTGTAGACCCGGAACAGATCGAAGCAGGACGCCTGGACGGGGCCAAGGGTTGGAAGATGCTCTGGCACGTCATTATCCCGCAACTGCGGCCTGCAACCTTTATCGCGTTTGTCGTGACCATCATCGGCGCACTGCGATCTTTCGACCTGATCTCGATCATGACACAAGGTGGACCGTTCGGATCCTCCCGAGTGCTGGCCTATTACATGTTCGAGGTCGCCCTGTCCGAATACGGCTTCCGCATGGGTTATGGCGCAGCCATTGCCGTGATCCTTTTCCTGATCATGCTGTGCTTTATCGCCTATTTCCTGTGGTCGATGTACCGTGAAGAGAAGGGGCACTGAGATGTTTCCCAAACCCATCGAAAAACAACCCCGTGCGGCACAGATCACGTATCAAGCCATGCTTCCATTGGCCCTTCTGTTGTGGCTGGGTCCCCTACTGGCGGTTGCCCTTTTCTCGGTGAAACCGGCTGCTGACTTCACCAACGCGAACTACTGGGGAATGCCGTCCAGCTTTGAGGGCGCGTTCAACTATGGACAGGTCTTCTTTAATTCGGACATGCCGCGATACCTGCTGAATTCATTCATGATCACTGTCCCGACAGTGATCGGAGCGGTGGCACTCAGCTGCATGACCGGCTTTGCGCTTGGCATCTACAAGTTCAAGTCAAACCTCTGGATCTTTTTCATGTTCGTGGCCGGAAACTTCGTGCCCTTCCAAATCCTGATGGTGCCGGTTCGTGATCTGACCCTGCAACTTGGGCTTTACAACACAAAGACCGGGCTGGTGCTGTTCCATATCGCCTTCCAAACCGGGTTCTGCACTCTGTTCATGCGCAACTTCATCCGCGCCCTGCCCTTCGAGCTGATCGAGGCCGCCCGGGTCGAGGGCATCAGCGAATGGCGCATCTTCTGGTACGTCGTCCTACCCTTGATGAAGCCTGCGATTGCCGCGCTCAGCGTATTGATCTTCACGTTCATCTGGAATGACTATTTCTGGGCTGTCGTCCTGACACAGGGCGCAGAAAGTCAGCCCGTGACCGCAGGCATCACCAGTTTCAACGCGCAATACCGAGCGGCTTATCAATTGATGAGCGCAGGATCCATCGTTGCGGCTCTGCCACCGGTGGCCATGTTCTTCCTGATGCAGAAACACTTCATTGCGGGCTTGACCCTCGGAGCTGTGAAATGACCAAAATTACCTTTATCGGTGCCGGGTCCACAATTTTCATGCAGAACATCGTTGGGGACGCTCTGTTGACCCCGGCGCTGGCCGACAGTCACTTTGCGCTTATGGATATCGATCCCGAACGCCTGGCGGAAAGCGAAGCAGTTGCGCGTTCCATGATCCGCTCGGTCGGGGCCGGGGCGACCGTCTCGACCCATACCGACCGCCGCGCGGCGCTGGACGGGGCCGACTTCGTCATCACCGCGTTTCAGGTCGGGGGATATAAGCCCTGCACAATCACCGATTTCGAGATCCCCAAGCAGTATGGCTTGCGTCAAACCATCGCTGATACGCTGGGCGTCGGAGGGATCATGCGAGGTTTGCGCACGGTTCCGGTGCTTTGGGATGTCGCAGGGGACATGATGCAACTCTGTCCGAACGCGACGTTGCTGCAATACGTAAATCCGATGGCCATCAACACCTGGGCACTGGCCGAACGCTTCCCGACCCTGAAACATGTGGGCCTTTGCCACTCGGTTCAAAACACGGTCGAGGAATTGGCCCATGATCTGGATCTGCCAAAAGATGAGTTTCGCTACAAAGTCGCGGGCGTCAATCACGTCGCTTTCTTTCTGAAACTGGAACATCAGGGCCGCGACCTGTATCCGGCACTGCGACAGGGCTATCACGCGGGGAAATTCCCCAAGGCGCCACTGCTGATGCCGCGCTGCCCCAACAAAGTGCGGTATGAGGTGATGGATCACCTGGGTTATTTCTGCACCGAAAGCTCAGAACACCTGGCCGAATACGTGCCGTGGTTCATCAAGGACGGGCGCGAGGATTTGATCCAAGAATTCTCGATCCCGCTGGACGAATACCCCACCCGCTGCGTCGAGCAGGTCGAGACGTGGAAGGAACAGGCCAAGACCCTGACCGACGGTCGCAATATTGATGTCACGCGCAGCCACGAATTCGCCGCGGACCTGATGAACGCGATCGTTACGAACACGCCTTACATGGCCTATGGCAACCTGCCCAATACCGGCCAGATTGCGCAATTGCCCTTGGGAGCAGCGGTCGAAACCCCCTGTCTGGTTGACAGCAACGGTGTGCAGCCTTCTGTCGTCACCGACATCCCGCCGCAGTTGATTGCCCTGATGCGCACGCAGATCAACGTGCAGGAACTGACTGTTCGGGCCCTGACCGAACAAGACCCCGAACACATCTATCACGCTGCCATGATGGACCCGCATACCGCCGCCGAGCTGGATTTGCGGCAAATCCGCAACCTTGTCACGGATCTGCTGACGACCCATACCGAATGGCTGCCTGGTTGGTGCCGCCCCGCCCGCGCAGCCTGATCTACATATTTCTCAAAAACCAAACCCAACCCTGCCAAGAAAAGCTCCTACAAAATGAAAAAACGCCGCTCGCAGCATTGGTACGGAAAACTCGACAAGGATGGCTTTATTCATCGGTCGTGGATGAAGAACCAGGGCTTTCCCGATCACGCGTTCGACGGGCGCCCGATCATCGGCATCTGCAACACCTGGTCCGAGCTGACGCCCTGCAACTCGGGCCTGCGCGATCTGGCCGAAGGCGTGAAGCGAGGTGTGTGGGAGGCCGGGGGCTTCCCGGTGGAATTCCCTGTCATGTCGCTGGGCGAAACCCAGATGAAACCCACCGCCATGCTGTTTCGCAATCTGCTGGCCATGGATGTCGAGGAATCGATCCGCGCCTATGGCATCGACGGCGTGGTGCTGCTGGGCGGCTGCGACAAGACCACGCCGGGCCAACTGATGGGAGCGGCCTCGGTCGATCTGCCTTCAATCGTTGTTAGTTCAGGCCCGATGTTGAACGGTAAATATCGCGGACAGGATATCGGCTCCGGCACTGATGTCTGGAAATTCTCTGAGGCGGTGCGGGCTGGCGAAATGACCCTGCAGGACTTCATGAACGCCGAATCCGGCATGTCGCGCAGCGCGGGCGTGTGCATGACCATGGGCACCGCGTCCACCATGGCGTCGCTGGTCGAAGCGATGGGCATGAGCCTGCCCACCAACGCCGCGCTTCCGGCGGTCGACGCCCGCCGCATGGCGCTGGCGCACATGACCGGCCGGCGCATCGTCGAGATGGTGGATGAAGACCTCAAACCATCGGACATCCTGACCAAAGAGGCGTTTGAAAACGCCATCCTCGCCAATGCCGCCGTTGGCGGATCGACCAATGCGGTGGTTCACCTGCTGGCGCTGGCGGGACGTGTCGGGGTTGACCTGACCCTGAAAGACTTTGAAATCGGGTCCGAAATTCCACTTCTGGTCAACTGCATGCCTTCCGGCAAGTACCTGATGGAAGACTTCTGCTATGCAGGCGGCGTGCCGGTCGTGCTGAACGAACTCAAACCCTTTCTGCGCCCGGCAAAAACGGTGCTGAACAAGGACATCTCGGCCCATTTCGAAGGGGCCGAGTGTTTCAATACGGATGTGATCCGCCCCTTCAACGACCCTGTGAAACCCGCCGCAGGTTTGCGCGTTCTGCGCGGCAACCTTGCGCCGAATGGGGCAATCGTCAAGCCTTCGGCGGCCACTGACGCGCTTCTTGAAACCGAGGGCGAGGCTTTCGTGTTCGACAACATCGAAGACCTGAAGGCCAATATCGACCGTGAAGACCTGCCAGTCACGGCCAAGAGCATTCTGGTGCTCAAGGGGTGTGGCCCCAAGGGGTATCCGGGCATGCCCGAGGTCGGCAACATGCCAATTCCGGCGAAATTGGTGAAAGAGGGTGTACGAGACATGATCCGGATCTCGGACGCCCGCATGTCGGGAACAGCTTATGGCACCGTCATTTTGCATGTCAGTCCCGAAGCACAGGCGGGTGGCACGCTGGCGCTGGTCAAAACCGGAGACCGCATCCGTGTTTCAGCCAGAAGCGGCGAACTGGAACTGCTTGTGGACGAAAACGAACTGGACGCCCGTCGCGCCGCGTGGCAACCGGATGATCCGCACTATACCCGCGGCTATGCGAAGCTTTACATCGACCACGTGCTGCAAGCGGATCAGGGGGCGGATCTGGATTTCCTTGTGGGCAAAGACACCCGCCTCGTGACCAGAGAGAGCCACTGATGACCCAACCAGCTACATTCCACGATCTGAACGGGGCCTCGGTCTATATCACCGGCGGAGGCTCGGGCGTTGGTGCGGCGCTGACAGATGGATTCATGGCACAGGGGGCCAATGTGGCCTTCATTGGTCGGTCGGATGCCAGCGGGTTTGTTGAAGAGATGCGTGACAAGCACGGCCGCGCGCCGCTGTTCCTGCAAGGCGACATGACGGATACCGATCTGCTGCACGCGACGATGACCAAAGCTGCCGAGGCTCATGGCCCTTTGAACGTCTTGGTAAACAACGCAGCCAACGACCAACGTCATACGCTTGAGGAAACCACGACGGAGTTCTGGGACTGGATGATCGAGGTGAACCTGAAAGCCTATTATTTCGCGTGTCAGGAAGCCGCCCGGCAAATGAAAGATGGCGGGGCAATCATCAATTTCAGCTCGATCAGTTACATGATGGGTAATGCTGGTTATCCGATCTACACGACCTCGAATTCTGGGATTACGGGGATGACGCGGTCATTGGCACGTGAACTGGGGCCGAGAAAAATCCGGGTAAATGCTCTGGCCCCCGGTTGGGTTCTGACGGAAAAACAGTTGGACAAATGGGCCACACCCGAGGATCTGGCGGCACATTTGGACCGGCAATGTCTGAAAGAGCACCTGAAGCCCGAAGATATGATAGCACCAACACTTTTTCTGGCGTCCAGGGCCAGCCATGCGATGACCGGGCAATGTATGGCTGTTGATGGTGGCGTTGTGGTTTCGGGGTGATGTTATGAATACTGAGTGGATCGCCGTCGACTGGGGAACATCTCACTTACGGGCCTGGGCCATGCAGGGTGCGACCGCGCTGGACCATGCGCAATCTGACAAGGGGATGGCGCATGTCGGACCCGACGGGTTTCAAGCCGCCCTACTGGATTTGATCGAAAACTGGTTGCCCGGCGCGCCGGTGGATGTGGTCGCCTGCGGAATGGTCGGCGCACGCCAAGGCTGGGTGGAAGCACCTTATTCGACCGTGCCGTCGGACCCCTTGCCGGATGTCCCGATCCGCGTTCCCGGATCAGACCCGCGTATCCGGGCCTTTGTCATACCCGGCCTGAAACAGACAACCCCGCCGGATGTGATGCGGGGTGAGGAAACCCAAATTGCTGGATTTCTGGGCGCGCGTCAGAATTGGGACGGCGTCATCTGCCTGCCCGGAACCCATACGAAATGGGTTCAGGTAAGCGCTGGCGAGGTTGTAAGCTTTCGTACCTTCATGACGGGTGAGTTGTTCGACCTGCTGTGTGGTCAGTCCGTGCTGCGACACTCTGTAGGTCCGGGCTGGGACGAAAACGCCTTCGCCGAGGCGGTTGCGGATACGTTGTCAAAACCCGAACAATTGGCTGCCCGTCTTTTCAACCTGCGAGCGGCGGACTTGCTGCAAGGCCAGGCCAAAGCCACCGCACGCGCGCGCCTTTCCGGAATGTTGATCGGAGCCGAACTTGCCGCGACACGGCCGTATTGGCTGGGGCAGCAACTGGCCATTATCGGAGCAGAAGGCGTGTCGCAGACATATGCAACAGCCCTGCAACGGCAAGGTGCATTCGTAGAAACCGCGAATGCCACCGAGGCAACTCTGGCCGGGCTTGCGCTGGCCCGAAACATGACAAGGCAAACCGCATGAGCCGTCCCATCATCGCCATATTGCGGGGCTTGCAACCGCACGAAGCCAAAGCCGTTGGCCGCGCCATTATCGATGCCGGCATCGACCGGATCGAAGTACCGCTCAATTCTCCGGACCCGCTCGACAGTATCGGGATTTTGGTTGATGCGTTTGGAAACCAGGCCCTGATCGGCGCGGGTACTGTTTTGACAGTCGATCAGGTGGACGCTGTGTCGGCTGCCGGAGGCAAGTTGATCGTATCACCCAACTATGACGCCGAGGTCATCAAGCGTTCAGTCGCGTTGGGCTTGCAAAGCTGGCCGGGGGTTTACACCCCGACCGAAGCTTTTGCGGCCCTCAAGGCCGGGGCCACCGGGTTGAAGCTGTTCCCGGGGGTGATGGCTGGTCCGGCGGGTTTGGCCGCGTTGCGCCCGGTTTTGCCCATAGGCTCGCTTGTTTTTGCCGTTGGAGGTGCCGGGCCCGAGAATTTCGGGCAATGGATCAAAGCGGGCGCAGATGGCTTTGGGATAGGCTCTGCACTTTACAAACCCGGGATGGATGTCGCCGAAATCGCCGAGCGCGCCCGACACATCGTAACGGCCTATGACGAGGTCGCCGGATGAGCACCCTCTTTGACGACCGCCCCTGCGAGTTGGGCGAAGGCCCGTTGTGGCATCCTGAAAGACGTCAGCTTTTCTGGTTCGATATCATCGGCAAACGTCTGATGACCCGCGAGCGGGGCACGCCAAAAAGCTGGAGCTTCGATGAACATGTCTCGGCCGCGGGCTGGGTGGACCGCGATACGCTTCTGATGGCTTCTGAAACCGGTCTTTGGCGTTTTGATTTGCTATCCGGTAAGCGGAATTTGATTGTGTCTCTGGAAGCGGACAACCCCGTCACCCGTTCAAACGATGGCCGCGCTGACCCGTGGGGTGGGTTTTGGATCGGAACAATGGGCAAGCAGGCGGAACCCGGGGCTGGATCAATCTATCGGTTCTGGAAAGGTGAGTTGAGACGATTGGTTCCGGATGTAACAATCTCCAACGCGATCTGTTTTGCCCCTGATCGTTCGGTGGCCTATTTCTGCGACACCGCAACGAAACAAGTCAGGCGCTGGCGTCTGAACGCCGAAACCGGGTGGCCGGAAGACGACAGCGCAGTTTTTCTGGATTTGCGCAAAGAAGGTCTGAACCCGGATGGTGCGGTCATTGATGCCCAAGGGAATATCTGGATCGCACAATGGGGCGCCAGCCGGATCGCGGCGCACACAGCCGACGGCACATTTCTGAAGGCCGTTGCATATGACGCATTACATACGTCATGCCCCGCCTTCGGGGGCGATGAACTAAATACGCTTTTCTGCACAACGGCCCGTCAGGGGTTGGGCGCAGAAGCAATAGAAAACCAACCGACCAACGGCATGACATTTGCCGCGCGAAATGCAGGTCAGGGCCAGGCAGAACACAAGGTCATCTTATGAAGCCGGAACTGGGTGTTTGTTACTATCCTGAGCATTGGCCAGAGGCGATGTGGGCCGACGATGCCGCGAAAATGGTCGAAACAGGCCTGACTTGGGTGCGCATTGGCGAGTTCGCGTGGAGTCGCATCGAGCCGCAGTCCGGCGTTTTACAATTCGATTGGCTGGATCGCGCGATTGAGACTCTCGGTGCAGCCGGATTGAAGGTCGTGCTGGGCACGCCAACAGCAACGCCGCCGCGCTGGATGTTGGACAAACACCCGGACATGCTGGCCGCCGATGAAAACGGCAATCCGCGCAAGTTCGGATCCCGGCGGCATTACTGCTTTAGCCATCAAGGCTATATCGCCGAATGTACCGGCATCGCCCGGATATTGGGTGAACGGTACGGTAAGAACCCGCAGGTGGGCGCATGGCAGATTGACAACGAATATGGGTGTCACGACACCACTCTCAGCTACAGCGCAGCTGCCCAACAGGCGTTTCGCCATTGGCTGGCCGAACGGTACGACAGCGTTGAAACGCTGAACCGGGCGTGGGGCAATGTGTTCTGGTCGATGGAATATCGCACCTTCAACGAAATCGACCTGCCCAATCAAACCGTGACCGAGCCGAACCCGGCTCATGTGCTGGCATTCCGGCGCTTCAGTTCGGATCAGGTCGCAGCATTCAACAGGGCTCAGGTGGATACGCTGCGCCCGTTGACCGATGCGCCGCTTTTGCACAATTACATGGGACGTGTTCTGGACTTCGACCATTTCAAGGTCGGCGCGGATCTGGATATCGCCACCTGGGACAGTTATCCGATCGGTTTTCTATCGGACCGGCTGGAAGCCGACGAAGCGCACAAGACCGCCTATTTACAACAGGGCGATCCGGACATGCAGGCGTTTCATCATGATCTTTACCGTGCCATAGGGCGTGGCCGTTGGTGGGTGATGGAACAACAACCCGGTCCGGTGAATTGGGCCCCGTACAACCCGGCACCTCTTCCTGGAATGGTACGCCTGTGGACGCTTGAGGCTGTGGCGCATGGCGCTGAGGTGATAAGCTATTTCCGCTGGCGACAAGCCCCGTTTGCACAAGAGCAGATGCATGCCGGCTTGCTGGCATCGAACAATCACCCTGCACCCGCACTGGCAGAGGCCCGCCAGACCGCAGACAATCTGAAAAAGCTGGGTGCGGTGCAACAGGTACAGGCCAAGGTGGCAATTCTGTTCGATTATGCTTCGGATTGGGCGTGGTCGACGCAACCGCAAGGCGCGGGTTTTGATTATTTCCGATTGGTTTTTTCAGCATATCGTGCGCTGCGTCGTGCCGGTTTGTCTGTCGACTTTGTTTCGGCGAACGACATTTCCGCTCGTTACAGTCTGATCCTTGCTCCCGGTTTGGCTAGAATAGAACCTGAGTTGGAACAACGCCTGGCAAACAGGTGCGATCTTGCGGTTCTGGGGCCACGCAGTGGTGCGATCACCCGTGATTTTCAAATTCCTGACAACGGTCGACCCGGTCTGAGCATGATAGATTGCAACGTCGATCTGGTAGAAACTCTGCCACCTGCAATTCACCGTAAGGTTCGTGGAGGAGGCGCGGCGCGGCATTGGATCGACCGGCTATCAGGAGAAGCTGAAGATCTGCTGAGTTTCGAAGACGAAACACCTGCGCTCAAGGCCGGAGATGGAATTTGGTACTTGGCAGGTTTCCCGGATGAAGACCTTTGGGACCGTGTGATAGCCATGGCTGCGGAAGAAGCCGATTTGACATTGCGCACGATGCCGCAAGGCCTGCGATTGCGTGAGACGGCCAATCATGACTTCCTGATCAACTACAATGCAGGACCGGTGGATTGGAACGGACACACCGTCGAAGGCTGTGACGTCAAAATCCTTAAACGCAACCCGCCCGAACAGACCTGAAGTCAGTCCGGGCGGATGCCAAGGCTATGAACCTGTACAGCTATTCATCGCTTTGCAGGCTGTTGGGGTCAAACACCCCTCCGAAACCACTGTTACCAGTTGGAGCGGTTTCAGTTTCAGAAGCACCATCTTCGCCTTCGTTTTCATCACCACCCAGAGAATTCGGGGCGAACATATTGCCAAAGCCGCTGTTATTGGATGGTTTTGGCGCGGTTTGTCCGCCACCCTGTTCGGCCTCTTGAGCTTCTTGCTGCTTGCGACGTTCCTCACGCTGTTTGCGCAACTCCTGGATCCGCTGTTCCGCTTCCAACTGCTTTTGCGCACGGATATCGGCAATACACTGCGCAGGATTATAGGTCGCCGCCGTTCCAACCACGGTAATCGTTGCAACGGCAAAAACGACCAGTAGAACAGCAGCCATGTTACCGGCAAAGAAGCTGGGCAGTTTGATCTTACCTGCAAGCTCTTCCACCGTTGCGTTCTTGCGGGCTGCTGCCACAAGTTCCTGACGTTTCAGCTTGGCTTCGTTCATGAGCGCAAAGAAAACCGTCAGCGCTACGATGATGAAGGCCAGCGCCGAGATCGCGGGCGTGATTCCATAACGGACCTTTTGAGCCAGTTCGATCGTCAATGTCGGGTATTCACCGAAGGTAAAGGTGGTGGTGTTGTAGTTCTCGAACGATGCGAGGAACGCCAACACTGCCGCTGATGCAATCGCCGGACGCATGAACGGCAGCAGGATCTTGCGGAAAGCCTGTGCGTGGCTGGCACCAAGGTCAAGCGCCGCTTCAGTCAGCGCCATGTCGTAGCGCTGCAAACGCGCCACCAATACCAGCATGCAGTAGCTGGCGATAAAGGTGGATTGGCCGATCACCGTCAGGAAGATGCCATTTGAAAGGAAGCTGTCTGCCCCCAATCCCAACATCCTGTTGATCCGGTCCCAGAACACCAGCGTCGATATACCCAGAACCACGCCGGGGATCAGGATCGGTGCGATGATGATCGTGTAGTAAGTCGCGCGCAGTTTTGGCCAGATCTGGGTCAGCAACAGTGCGCCTGCCAGGCCCATGGCGACTGACAGGATGACTGTGCCAATACCGATGATCAGCGAGTTCTTAATACCGTTCAGGATCCGCTGATCCTGAAATAGCTCGCCGAACCACTGGAATGTGAGGCATTCCCACGGACTCATCCGAGGGAACCCGGACGAGTTGAACGCAGTGATCGACATGATCACCAATGGACCCAGCAGGTACAGGAAGAAGATCGCCAGATAGACCCAGATGCTTATACGGAGGAAGGAATTGTTCATTTCCCGATATCCCCCATGTTCACTTTGAACAGGCGCATAACGGCCAGCACGAACAGGATACAAGTGACCAGTAGGACGATCGCGTACGCGGCCCCTTGTGGCCAGTCGTTGTTGTCATTGAATTGCTGATAAATCAGCTGTGTGAACCACAAGCTGGACGGACCGCCCAGAATCTGCGGTGCAGCCAATGCACCGGCAGACAACATGAAAACCATGGTACAACCCGAGCTGATACCAGGCTTGGCGTAGGGAATGACCACACGCCAGTGTATTCGCCACCACGGCGCACCCAGATCGCGTGCCGCTTCGATCTGGTTTTTGTCCAGACTTTCAATGACGTTGTACATCGGGAAGATCATCAGCAGGATGTAGGCATACCCAAGACCTGCATAGAGCGCGATGTCATTGCGGATGAAATCAAACGGCACATCCCAGATACCCAATCCCATGAACAGCGTGTTCAGCACCCCGGTCTCACCGAAGATTATGCGCAACGCAAAGGCCCGCAGAATCTCGTTAATCCAATAGGGAATGATCAGCATGATCGCGAAGATGCGGATATGGCTGCCTTCGGATTGACCCAAATAGTAGGCAATCGGGTAGCAGATGATCAGGTTAAAGATTGTCACACAAACAGCGGCCACAAGGGTTCGGAAGAACACCCTCAGGTCGACTGTGTTATAGTCCTGACTGCCGCCCTCCGGGCCATAGATCAAGTATTTGTAGTTCTCCAGAGTATAGACGTCCTTAGGGCCGCCAATCTCTGGCGGCGGAAGGTTCGGACGGAACGAGAAATCCAGCATCGACAGCTGCGGCAGGATGATCAGGCCGATGGTCCAGAACAGAACCAGGCCCAGGATCGCCAAGCCCATACCGGTTCCGTTGCGGTTGAAGAATTCCTTCAGAAAATGGGGCATGAGTTTATCCCCTTATTCTGCGGCCAGTTCACCGGCAGGAACAACGACGGCATTGTGCGTTTCGTATTCCAGCGTGATGTTCTGCCCGGTGTGATCGTCGAAAGATTGCCCGTGGTTGGGGATCGAGACTTTGATTTCCTTGCCGCCTTCACCCTCGGTAAAGATATTGAATGCGTTTCCTTCGAACTCTTCATGGTTAACCCGGGCAGTGACAAAATGATCTCCCGTTGCCCCTTCAGGAGCAATGGCGAAGGCTTCGGGTCGGATGAACATCATCGCGTCGTCGCCTTCTTTCATCTTGCCCTGATTGGCAGTTGAGATCCGTGCCACCAGATCACCCGAGCGGTTGGTCGAGATCAAAGCTTCGGTGCCCATCACCTGTTTGACTTTTCCTCGGAACACATTGTTTTCGCCAACAAAAGAGGCAGCAAAAGCCGTGTTGGGATCGTTATAGATCGTTTTTCCGTCGGCAATCTGGTCAATCACGCCGGCGCGCATGACGGCGATATTGTCTGACATCGTCAGCGCTTCGCCTTGATCGTGCGTGATGTAGATAAAGGTAATACCGACCCGTTGCTGAATCTCACGGAGTTCGGTCCGCATGTGCTGGCGCAGTTTCAGGTCAAGCGCCGACAGAGGTTCATCCAGCAACAGCACGTCCGGTTCCGCGCACAGAGCGCGAGCGATCGCCACACGCTGACGCTGACCGCCCGACAATTCGCTTGGCAGTTTGTCTCCCTGCCCCGGCAACGCAATCATGTCCAGAAGCTCATCGGCACGCCTGCGGCGCTCGGCAGCACTGGCCCCTTTGATTTCCATGGAAAACGTAATGTTTTCCCAGACTTTCATCAGCGGGAACAAAGCGAGATTCTGAAAGATCAGCGCTGTCGGACGCTTGTTGGGCCCGATACCGCGCATATTGTTGCCGCCAATCAGAACATTGCCTTCGCTCGGTTCAAGAAAGCCCGAAACAGCCCTTAGTATGGTTGTTTTACCGCAGCCGGATGGCCCGAGGAACGAAAAGAAATCGCCTCCGTTGATGTTGACGTTTGCATCGCGCACGGCGACGAAGTCACCGAAACGGATCCACAGGTTTTCCAGATCGACTCCGACCCCTGCACTCATTTTTGGTTTCTCCCTGAAGTGCGTGTTTTCACCACACCATATTAGTGTCCGTCACGCCGGGACGGCGCGCAGAAGGGGCCCCCCGCCAAAAGCGGAGGGCGAAGATTCGGAACGCTTAAGCGCTCTTGAATTTGTTGACGAACTCGGTCCGGGTTTCGGCGTACCAAGGCGCTTCGGCCGGCCACGGATTGAGGTTGGCCAGCGAGTCGCCCGGATAGGCTTCGGCAAAGTTCTTCTTGTAGGTGTCGCCGGAATATTGGTCGGCACCCAGCACCGGCGAGTTGTAGCCGTGGCTGTCAATGGCAACACCGGCAGGCTTGGCCTGATAGGCGAAGTCGATGAAGGCGTAAACCTGGTCGATATTCGCAGCACCAGTCGGCATAGATATACCATCCACCCAAGCCATCGCACCTTCGACAGGTGCCTGATAATGCACTGGCTCGCCTGCGGACTTCAGTGCAAGTGGCGGGCCGTCCCAAGTTTGACCTACAATAACGCCTTCATTCAACAGGCCGTTTTTCTGTGTATCGGCATCGTTCCAGATAAGCTTGATGCGATCCTTGCGGGCGACGCACCAATCGGTGATCTGGCCCCAAACCTTGCGCATGGTGTCTTCATCACCGTACGCGGCCCAGACCGAACCCGGCTCCATCTCGCCAGCGCGTTCCATGTAAAGACCTGCACCCAGCATCATCGAATGCGCGCGACCCATGGTTTTGCCAGCGTTCGCTTCCGACCACACATCGCCATACGACGGAGCGTCACCTTCCGGCAGCCACAAGTCAGTACGATATGCGATGCCTTCTGTACCCCAGATATGCGGCAGCCAGTGCGCACCTGAACCACCAAAGTCCCAAGCGTCGGTGCCAATCTTGGCCATGGCAGGGTTCACCAGATCGATCGGAACCTTGTTCATGTCAAAAGGCTGCAACAGCTCCAACGGCTCCCACTGAAGCGAGCGGTTGTTGGTCGGTGAAACAATATCAAAGCCCTGACCCTTGGTGGCCTTCATCTTGTTGATGATTTCTTCATTCGAGCCGATACCGGTGTAGTTCACCTTGATTCCCGTAAGGGTCTCAAACTCTTCGATGAAGCTGGGCGGCAGATAATCCGACCACATCAGAATGTTGATTTCGCCCGACGAAGCCAGAGCGCTCTTGCTGTACAGGGGTGCCGCAAGTGCCGCGGCGCCCGCGCTTTTCAGCACAGAGCGTCTCGAAAGAGTCGAATGTTTAGTCATAAGTGTTCTCCCGTTGTTGGATTAGTTTGTTATTGTTTTTTATTCATAGGACTTTCTGTGCCCGTTCGTCAGTCCAAAAGTGACAGTTTGCGGAATTCTTATGTCCAGTTTTGATTCTTGACACGTTTTGGTTGAATTTCAGGGCGTTAGTTTTCCTGCCAAACGGTGAAATCGTGCGCGCCGACCGGATCAGACCCAATCAGCACGCGTCGCGCTCCACCCTCAGGCAGGGGTTTGGACATGTCACCAAAATTGAAGGCAAAATGCAACGTACCGCGCCGGGTTAAGCGCATATCGGGATCGCAGTCCAGAGGCTTCAGCCCCGCCCATTCCAGGACATCCCGCATAATCACCCGCAAGAGCGCACCGCTGGGGACCATGGCCAGATATGTTGCGCGATCTGACCGGATGACCGCTGGGCTGGCGTCACAGTAGGCACTTTTGAAGCGGGCTAGGACATTTTCCTCAGTCTCGACGATTTCGCGCCACCCACTAAAGTCAAAGAGCTGACCGTTTTGCAGTTGTACAGATTCCCGCGCGATATCAGGAAGCGATTCGACACGGGCAATACGAACGCCGGTCAAGTTTGCCAGCGCACCCGGGGCCAGATTTGAAGGGGTGTGCATTTGCGGCGTTTTGCTGCCGGACCGGGCGCCAATCAAAAGCTTTGCCCCGGAAGCATCAAGTCTTGCGGCCAGATCCGAGGTCAAAATCATGCTTTGCGGAAGTACGATCAGGTCGTAACCGTCCAGGCCATCCTCGGGCCCCACAAAATCAATGTCCACCCCCAGACTGCGCAAGGCAGTGTACCATTCGCGAAAGATATGGGAATTGGGAAAGTGATCATCATGCGGCAGGATATCGGCCGCCCAGATCGAAGCGTAATCCAGCATCATCGCCACCGAGGCTTTCCTGCGCGTCGTCGGCGGCAAGTTTTCGCAATCTTTCACAACCTGAACCAGCTCAAGAGCGGCTTGATCGGCACTACCATCCGAGCGCAGCAAAGCTGTATGGTATTGTTCCTGCGCGAACTTTGCCTGTCGCCATCGAAAGAACATCACAGCTTGCGCGCCATGGGCATAAGCTGCCCACGTCCAAAGCCGAACCATTCCCTCTGCCGGAGAAGGATTCTGAGCCGCCCAGTCCACCGGCCCCGGTTGCTGTTCCAGCACCCACATCCGACCCTGCCCCTGACTGCGATACAAATCGCAATGAAACCCCTGATAGTCTGGCGCACCGGTCCGCAGATAGCGGCGCTTTTCTGTCTCTGACAGGGTTGAGCCCATCAGATTGCCCAGCGGGTAGCTGTCAAAGCCGACGACATCCAGATCTGCGGCCACTGCGTGGTGATCGAACTCGAAACTGCCGGCCATGAAGTTGTGCGTGATATCGCGACCCGGCGCGTGTTTTCGCAGCACATCCACCTGTGTCTTGTTGAACAGCCGTACCCGATCCGAGGAATAGCGCATGAAATCCAGCGCATGCGTGGGGTTGGGTGTGGCGACCAAACCGTTGGGCAGTTCAATCTGGTCAAAGCCGGAATAGCAGGTCCCCCAAAACACGGTCCCCCAGGTCTCGTTCAGTGCGTCGATTGTGCCGTATCGTTGTGCCAGCCAGCGCCGAAAGCCTGCCCGTGCAGCATCAGAATAGCTGAGAGCGGTGTCGTGGTCGTTGTACTCATTGTCGATCTGCCAGGCATGGACATGAGGGTTCTGGCCATATCTGGCGGCATATTCCGTCGCTATTCTGTGCGCCTCGGCCAGATATACGTCACTGGAAAAGCAATAATGTCTGCGCGACCCATACCCTCTGACCCCACCGTCCGGGCCAACCGGCAGGATTTCGGGGTGCTCATCAATCAGCCATTTGGGAGGTGCAGCCGTTGGCGTCGACATCATGACCCGCAGGCCGGCCTGCCCCAGAACCTCAATGACTTCATCCAGCCAGTCCCAGCGAAACTGACCGCGTGCCGGTTCAATCAGACCCCAGGTGAACTCGGCGATCCGAACCCAATCCAAACCCATCTCGGCCATCCGCGCGGCGTCACTGCGCCACTGGGACGGGCCCCATTGTTCGGGATAGTAGCAAACCCCAAGCTCCAGTTTGCTCATCTGCTATCCTTTGCCGTGCGCCGTTCGATCCATTTCAGGAAGCTTGCGCAACCGAGGGTGAGTACCACGTACAGAATTGCCGCCGTGTTGAACGGCGCAAATGGCAGAAAGCTTGCTGCCTGAAACTCTCGCATCCTTTGGGTCATGTCGCGGACGGACAGGATGGACAGCAACGAGGTGTCCTTGATCATCGCGATAAACTCATTTCCCAGAGGTGGGGTTACGATCCGCAAGGCCTGAGGCAACACGATCAACCGCGCTGTCTGCCAGCGGGACAAACCCAGGGAACTGCCCGCTTCCAATTGCCCTTTGGGAATAGCCTCAATCCCCGATCGGAATATTTCGGCCATATAGGCCGAGTACCCTACCGAAATCGCGATAATCCCGCGTGTCATGTTGGTCATATCAATGCCGCCCCCAGTGGCATCCTTGACCGCGCCCGCCAAAGGCAGACCGATATAAAGGATGATCACCAGCATCGGAATGCCGCGTATCGTGTCCACAAAGAATTCAGCCCCGACCGCCAAAGGATGCAGCTTGTGCTGTGCGCCGCCGATGGTCAGCGTGAGTAGCAAAAAGCCAAAAACGGCGAAGGCCAGCGCGGGATTTCTGTATTTGTCAGGCAAGAAAACTGTCTGCCATAGAACCGGATAGCCTTGTGTGTGAGCGTCTACTGGCACAAAGGCTCCGGACACGCTGTCGACGGTTTCTATCTGCTCCAAAGCCGCGACAGGATCAGTGGCACTGCGTATGCGGTATTGCTGGTCGTCGGCACCTTCGAACTCGCCGAACCGGATGACATCAGCCTGCGCCTGTGGCGTGCCACGTACAATGGCGATGCGCCCTTCGGTGCTTCCGACCAGAACGTAACTGACCTGCGGCTGCATGAAGAAAAAGGCTGATATTGCAAGCAATGTCAGGCTGATCGAGCCATACAGGATCGTGGTACGTGCCTTTGGTTTGAACGACTGCAACCCCACCCAGATCAGGCCCAGAATGGCCGAGAAGATATAGGCGAAGATGGCTGCGCGGAATGTAATGGCTACGCCTGTGGCGAACTGCCAGTGGGCCATGAACATCAGATAAAACAAAACCGCACCTGTAAGGCATTCCAGCCCCAGTAGAACGCGCCAGCGCCAAGGGGGTTGCAACCGCGCCGACAGCAGACACAAGGCGACAACGGCTGCGTATACTGCCAGAAGAACTTGCAAACCTGTTTGAACCTGGGTCAAGACTTCGGGATACAACACCCACGCCTGACTGGACCTGTCGATAAGGGTTGATGTGTTCTCGCTGAGCGAGTGAAAGAAAACGGATTCCACGAAGGGCATCAAAAGCTGTGGAGATACGAAGCTTGAGACCAAAAGCGCAATTGATGCGGGCAGCGCCGCTAAGGCGGAAACGCGCAACCAGCCCGGGGCATGATTTGTAAAACGTGCATACCGAGCGCAGAGATATCCCAGGATTGCAACCGAGACGATCAGCAGAAAGCCGACGAAAACAGGCCCTGCATTGTTGCCGATCCCCAGAATTGCAATCAAAGATCGCAGGTATTTCGAAGACGTGGCGAATAGATAGAAGATGAAGGGAGCGGCTGCGAGCAACACAAGATTGCTCGGGCGGATCGTGCTGAGACGCGACATGGTACTTCTCCGCTGAAACATGGCCCGGCAACCTCAGCCGCCGGGCCCAAAAGGGCTTGAAGGATCAGTTTGTGCCCCAGTATTTGGCTTTCAGCGTGTCCAGCGTGCCGTCTTCCTGAATGGCTGCGAGACCGGCATCAATTGCATCCACCGTCGGGTCACCTTCCTGAAACACGATACCCAATGGATCCGATTGCAGGCCTGTGATGCCTACGGTCAGCTCTCCGGCAAACTCCTGCTCGTAGGCAGCGGCGGACGTACCATCAATGATCACCCCTTGCACGTCTGCGTTCTGCAGCGCCAGAATAGCCGCCGAAAAGTTGTCGTAGAGGCTGACATTCTCGCGCCCCACAAGCTCTTCCGCCAGCTGGGCATTGGTCGTCGCGGTTTGTGCCGCCAGTTTCTGGCCACCCGCTTTGAAATCCTCAAGCGTCATATCCGCGTTGTCGACCTGCAGCAAAACGGCCTGACTGACAACGATGTAAGGTTCGGAAAAGTCCATAGTCTCTTCACGCTCGGGCGTGATCGATACGCCCGAGATGACCAGATCGAATTCACCCTGCTGAAGCGCCGCAAAGATGCCGTCCCAGGCGGTGTTTACGAAATTCGGAACGCAATTGATCTTTTCGCAGATTGCATTCATCACATCGACATCAAAGCCTACGATTTCACCGGTTGTTTCGTCGACGGTTTCCATCGGGGGGTAGGTTGCATCCGTTCCGATCTTGAGTACGCGACCTTCCAGATCGGCGGCAAAAGCCGCCGGCGCTGTCAGCATTGCAAGCGTTGCAGCGGCTAATAGGTTTTTGAACATGTTCGGTTTCTCCTCTGTTGGCTCAGTTGGTCTGCGCCGTACCCGGCGCCGGGGTGTCAGGTTGTCGCTCGATCAATGTGGCCCTGATCTTTTTTTGAGTTTCGGACGGATCAACGCCGTCCAGTGCTTTTAGCATGAATTCACCCAGCAAGCGGCTGGTCTCGCCAATCGGCAAATAGTAGGTGCTTGGCGGGGGGACGAAATACTGGCTAAGTTTCAGGTCGTCGTTTGAAATTAGGACGACATCCGTGCCGACTTGAACACCCATATCGGCGGCTCCGGACAAGGCGCCAAGGGTCATCGCCTCGTTGGCGCAAATAATGGCGCTTGGTCGGTTGCGCATTCGCAAGAGCGCCGCAAAGGCCCTTTGCCCGGTTTTCGCAGTGGTCGGGCCGGGGAAAACAAGTGCCGGGTCAAACTCTATGCCACCTGCCGACAGAGCATCTGAATATCCCTGGCGACGCTGGTGGGCATAGATCAGGTCATCCGGCGGGTTGATAAGCGCAATCCGCTTGTGCCCCAATGCCAGCAGCCGAGCCGTCGCATCAAAAGCGGCAGCCTGACTGTCGAGATCCACGTAGGGATGCGGTTCGACACTGTCGCTCATGCCGTATGTGACAAACGGAAAACCTTTATCTTGCAGATAGGCGATACGCTGGTCATTCACCCGTGTTCCGGAAAAGATCACCCCATCTGCCAACCCTTCCTGCACGATAGAGTGAAGGGTCCGCAGCGCGGCGTCGCCATCTCGTATGCTGAAGACGCTCAACTGATAGCGAGATCCCTGAACCGCGTCGGATATTCCGGCCAAGATCCTCGTAAACTCCACACCCTCCCACTCATCAGCGGCGTTGTCTGAAACGCTGACCAATACCGCAATCCTGTAGGATTTATTGGTGCGCAGTTTCAGGCCATCCAGATTGACCCGGTACCCAAGCTCGGAAGCCGCCTTCTGAATTTCGTCCCGCGTTTCGCGCTTTACCGAAGAGGCTCCGCGCAGGGCGTTTGACACTGTACCAACTGAATAGCCGGTTTTTTTGGCAATCGATTTGATCGTTGCCCGCGCCATCAGCCGATACCCTCAAGCTGTTCAGTCAAAAACGACCGGCCGGTTTGCAAAGTTCTCTTGTGATTTGCGGTTTCATCATGCTCGACAAAAAGGTCGGTGCACTTGGTCCTTAGAAGGGCTCGTAACGTGGCGTCCCAATCGACAACACCCTCACCCAGATCACGCCAACGCCCGTCACCTGATCCGCCCTTCGGGTCCACGTCCTTTGCGTGGACAGACAGGATGCGTGTCGCGTGTCGCGTGATCAGATCAGCTGGGCACTGACCCGCCGCAACGAGCCAACCGATATCAGGCTGCCAATAGATGTTTCCCTGCGCGAGAATCCGATCAAGAGGCGTTTCACCCGGCGCGCCATTCAGATCAAAGTCGTGGTTGTGGTAGGCTAGACTGATGCCGTGATCCCTCAGTCGATTTGCCCAATCGGACAACTGGCCCGACACTGCCTTCCATCCCTCGACAGTGCCGGGCCGCGCCTGTGGCGCCAGCCAAGGCATGACCGCCACCTGGCATTCCAAAAGATGCAGTACTTCAACGATGTCGTCGAAACGCTCGTTGAACTCCTCCCAATCGAAATGTGCAGAACGAAGGTTAAGACCTGATTGATGGACGATGCGTGCCATCTCTTGCGGTGTCATGTCATGCAGCCCGGTGGATTCGATATCCGAAAACCCACAAACGGAAACCAACTTCAGTTGGTCCGTGAGGTCACCGCATTGCCGGATCGTGTAAAGTTGCGCTGATATCCTCATTCTTCACCATTGAAACGTTTCAAATATGGTGAAACACAAAAAGCAACTCTGTCAAGAACTGCATTTCGTTGCTAATTGCGCATGGATAATCCGTTGTGGAACAGATGCACCTTATCCGGTGCGGCGGTGACCGAGACTGTCTGGCCACGCAGGTTTCGCTGAATCCCCGGCAGTTTCGCAATCACCGCATCCGCACCATCGGCTTGCTCAAAATACAGCAACGTGACTTCGCCCAGGGCTTCGGTAAAATCCACTTTCCCGGACAGAATCGCGGTTTCCTTTGTCGTGACCAAGTCTTCGGGACGCACCCCGATATTAACCTTTTTACCCAGGTCACTGTCTTCAGTTGGAACCCCGGACTTTGCAATCCCGCCTGATGACAGTTCAACGGTTGTCGTTTCGCCGGTTCCAGTGATTGTGCCGGACAGCAGGTTCATGGAGGGCGACCCGATGAACTGCGCAACAAACTCGTTGTCTGGAGTTTCATAAAGCTCGAGCGGTGTCCCGACCTGCGCGATGCCCTTGTCGGCCAAAACCACGATCCGACTAGCCAGAGTCATGGCCTCGACCTGATCGTGGGTCACGTAGATCATGGTGCTGTCAGGCATAGCCTCTTTCAGGCGCGCGATCTCAATCCGTGTGGCCACCCGAAGTGCTGCGTCGAGGTTTGAGAGGGGTTCGTCGAACAGATACACCTTTGGGTCACGTACAATCGCGCGCCCGATGGCAACCCGTTGACGTTGGCCCCCGGAAAGAGCTTTTGGCAGGCGGTCCAGGAATGGTTCCAGTTGAAGGATTTGAGCGGCACGATCTACGGCAGCATCAATCTCGGCTGCGGGCATTTTTGCAATTTTCAGGGCAAAGGCCATGTTTTCGCGAACGGTCATGTGGGGATACAAGGCGTAGCTTTGGAACACCATCGCGATGCCCCGCTGTGCAGGCGGAACATCGTTCATAACCTGCCCTTCGATTTCCAGCGTGCCGCCTGTAATCTTCTCCAGCCCGGCGATCATCCGCAACAGGGTGGACTTGCCACATCCGGAAGGACCAACGAAAACGATCAGTTCGCCCTGTTCAATGTCGAGATTGATGTTCTTCAAAACATCGACAGGGCCATAGGACTTGGCGACATCTGTAAGGTTGAGTTCAGACATGCGTTATCCCTTTTTCCTAAACATCAGGATGAACTGCGCCGCGTTCAGGATAACGTTGCCGCTTCCCTCAATGCCGCCCAAGTCCTGACCCATGACCTGCCAACCGCCTTCGGGCAGTTTGAACTCGGCAGTGTCTGCACCCAGATTGAACGCACAGAATATCTGCTCATGTGAATCCTCACGTACAAAAGAAAGGACCGAACCCGTTTCTGTCATCCCGGTCTGCGCCCCCATTGCCAAAGCAGGATGCGCATGCCGCAAGGCAATGGCGCGACGGTAGTGATTCAACATCGAATGTGGATCCGCCTCCAATCGGTCTACCGCGTGCCCGGCCTGCTGTGCGCTAACCGGCAGCCAGGGTTCTGCGGTGCTGAAACCCGATTGTTCATCTTGTGCCGCCCAAACCATCGGTGTGCGGCAGCCGTCGCGGCCCTTGTACTCGGGCCAGAACTCGATGCCATAAGGGTCTTGCAGTTTCTCGAACGGCACATCCGCTTCGTGCAGGCCCAGCTCCTCGCCCTGATAAAGGCAGGCAGAGCCGCGCAGGCACATCATCAGAACCGCGTGCTGGCGGGCTGCGGCGTCGTCCAAATTCCAGCGCGAGACGTGACGCTGCACGTCGTGGTTGGAAAACGCCCAACATGGCCACGCGTCCCCTGCCTTCGCCTCTAACTGATCAAAAACGTGCCTGGTGTAAGCGGCTGTCAATGCGCGTTTTTCCAGGAATTCGAAGGCATAGCACATGTGCATCCGTTTATCCCCAGATGTGTACTCGCCCATGATCTCGAGCCCGCGCTGCGCATCTCCGACCTCGCCCAGGCAAGCTCGGTCTTCATATTCGTCCGTCAAAGCCCGCAGTCGTTCGAGGAAGGCGATGTTCTCGGGCTGGCTTTTTGAAAACAGGTGATCCTGATGGTTGTAAGGATTCACTGCCGGTGCGATCGTGGCGTTGCGTTGATCCATCGGCAGCGCGGGATTGTCGCGCAGCGCATTGTCGTGGAAATAGAAATTGATGGTATCCAGCCGAAAACCATCCACACCCAGATCAAGCCAGAACCGCGCCACGTCCAGCAACGCGTCCTGAACAGCCGGACAGTGGAAATTCAGATCCGGCTGCGATGTCAGGAAGTTGTGTAGATAATATTGCAGGCGTCGGGCGTCCCATTGCCAGGCCGAGCCGCCGAAGATCGAAAGCCAGTTGTTCGGAGGCGTGCCATCCGGTTTGGGGTCCGCCCAAACATACCAGTCGGATTTCGGGTTCTCTCGACTGCTGCGGCTTTCGCTGAACCACGGGTGCTGATCTGATGTATGCGACAGAACCAGATCAATCATGATCCTCAGACCCTTCGCATGGGCCTGATCCAGAAGCTCTTTGAAATCCGCCAGCGACCCGAACATGGGATCGACATCGCGGTAATCGCTGACATCGTAGCCAAAATCCTTCATCGGTGATTTGAAAAACGGCGAGATCCAGATTGCGTCAACGGCCAGAGAGGCGATGTAGTCCAGTCGCGCAGTGATGCCCTTCAGATCGCCGATCCCATCGCCGTTGCTATCCTGAAAACTGCGTGGGTAGATCTGATAGATCACCCCCCCACGCCACCAGTCCGAAGACAGTTTCGTTGCTTTGCATTGTTCAAGGTTGTTCTGCACGTTCATCAGACGCCTCTATTTGACAGATCCGGCCAACAGGCCGCGGACCAGGTATTTTTGCATTGCGAAGAAGACGACCAGCGGCACGAAGATCGAGACAAAGGCAGCGGTCGCAAGGATTTCCCAATTGCCGCCACGTGTACCCAGCAACTCGACGATGCGGTTCGTCATCACGGTTGTCTGGCCGGTCGCGTCGATCAGGAAAACCTTGGCGACAAGCAGGTCATTCCATGTCCACAGGAACTGGAAGATCGCGAAAGACGCCAGCGCCGGGAAGCTGAGTGGCAGGATCAGTTTGGTGAAGATCTGAAACTCGGTGGCACCGTCGACGCGGGCGTTTTCGATCAGATCACGCGGCAATCCGGCCATGTAATTGCGCAGCAGGTAAATCGCCAGGGGCATCCCAAACCCTGTATGCGCAAGCCAGACGCCCAGGTATCCTTTACCGATCCCGATATTGAGGTGAAATTTCAGCAACGGGATCAAGGCCAATTGAAGCGGCACGACCAAAAGGCCAACAACGGCCGCGATCAGCAAGGCGCGTCCGGGGAAATCCATCCACGCCAGCGCATAAGCTGCAAAGGCCGCAACCAAAATCGGGATTATGGTCGCTGGGATGGTCACGGTCAGCGTGTTGAAGAACGCTTTGGCCATGCTGTCTGTACTGCTTTGATCCAGAAGAACCTTTTGGTAATTTTTCAAAGTGAATTCGGGCGGCAATTCGGCGGTAACAAAGATGCGTGCGCCGCGATCACCTGTGAACTCTTCGGTGTTCTCCATCCGGTAGTTGCCAACCGCATCCACCGTGATCGTGCCACCTCGCCGCAGTTCTGCTGTTTGGCCCGGCTCAAACGCATCTACCTCGCGCGAACTGATACCCCATCTGGAAATCGTTGCTTGCTCATCTTCGCTGAACAACGCCCCCTGAATGACATACACTCCGTTTTCCAGCACCTGCGTCTCCGGTGCGGCACTGCGGAGGGTCAGATTTTGTTCGGAGGGGAACAGCGACCGCCACCAGCCGCTGGACGATATCTGATCTGCCGTCCGAAAGGACGAAATCAGCAAGCCAAGCGTGGGGATGACCCAAAGGGCCACAAGAAAGACGACTGACAGATGTACCACCCATCTGAGCGTGGGTTTCGTTCCTGCGATATCGCTCATGGCTTACTCCATCTCCTTGCGTGCATTGCGCACGTTCCAGACGAGAATCGGCGCAACAAGCAACATGATCACCATGGCCGAGGCCGACCCGACGCCCCAGTCATTGGCGCGGAAAAGCTTGTCATACATGTAGTTTGCCAGCACCTGCGTCTCCCACTGGCCGTTGGTCATGGCAAAGACGATGTCGAACACTTTGAGAACGGTGATCGTGATGGTCGTCCAAACAACAAGGATTGTGGTTTTGATCTGCGGTACCTTGATCTTGAAGAAGATCTGAAAGGGATTGGCCCCATCCAAAATGGCCGCCTCGATGGTTTCTTCGGGAATACCGCGCAAGGCCGCCGACAGAATGACCATGGCGAAACCCGTCTGAATCCAGATCAGGACAACCATCAGAAAGAAACTGTTCCAGAAGGGAATTGTTAACCACGTGTTGGGTTCGGTGCCGCCGAAGAAGATGTACAGCGCGTTCAGGATTCCTATCTGGTCTTGTTCAGCTGGTCGCGCGTCATAAACCAGTTTCCAGATCACCGATGCACCAACAAACGAAATGGCCATCGGCATGAAGATCAAGGACTTGGCAAAGTTGCCCCAGCGGATGCGGTCTGTCAGTTGCGCCACGAGAAGACCAAAAGCCGTTGACATGGCTGGTACGACAATCAACCAGAACATGTTGTTGCGCATGGCTTCCCAAAACTTCGGCTCAGCCGCCATTTGGGTATAGTTGTCCAGGCCAACCCATCGGTATCCGCCACCGGGCACACGTTCCGTAAGCGAAAGGCGCAAGGTTTCAACCACCGGATACGCCAGATAAAGCCCCAGCGCAGCAAGCGCCGGGAACAGGAACAACCATGGACGGATCAAGTTCGCGCGGTTGATGTTTCGGCCCGCATTCGGACCACGCGGCGGAAACAGGATTTTGTCCAGAAACTGGTTGGAAAAGTAGAAGTAGCCCACGCAACCCGACACGCCGATGGCGATCGTCAGCAGGCCTTGAAGTGCGGGTGTCATGGTGCGCCCATCCGTTTGGCAAGTGGGGCGGCCCTAGGACCGCCCCATGAGTTGGTCACTTGGCTGCGTCCCAGGATGACTGGATTTCACGTGCCACGGTGGCTGCATCTTTTGCACCCGAAGAGTAATCGACCATCCCGGTCCAAAAAGTACCTGCCCCAACCGCACCCGGCATCAGGTCAGACCCGTCAAAGCGGAAGGTCGTTGCGTTGGTCAGGATTTCGCCCTGTCCGCGCTGTGAATCATTCGAGTAGTTCTCGGGGTCTGCACTCAGGTGGGGCGTCAGGAAGCCATCCTGCGACATCATGATCTCATGAGCGAATGGCGTCTTCAGGAACTCCATGAATGCTTCGGTGGCCGGGTTCGGGTTCGTGATCGTGAACAGTGTCCCTGCCCCAAGCACTGGTGTGCCCAGGTCTTTTTCGGCGTAAGCCGGGAAATAGAAGAAGTCAGCGTCCACCCCCAATTCCGTGCCTTCAGGAAAATAAGCGGGAATAAACGACGCTTGCCGATGCATCATGCAAGCCGGCGGGCTATCGAATAGACCCTTGGGGCTGTCCCGGAAGTCAATTGCCGCCGTGTCGTCTGCATTACCAACCACATATTCGTCATTGCGGGTAAAGCTGCCATATTCCTCAATCGCAGCGATGACGCGGGGATCATCGAACTTGATCTCGTTGGAAACCCATTGGTCATAGACTTTTGGTGGTTGCGTGCGCAGCATAAGGTCTTCGACCCAGTCCGTTGCGGGCCAACCCGTTGCGCCACCCGAGGCCAGACCGACGCATAGGGGCGTCTCACCGTCTTCGACCATCTGATCCATCAGAGCTTTGAACTCTTCCATGGTTTCGGGCACTTCATACCCAAAGTCTTCGAAGTTTTCGGGCACGTACCAGACCAGAGACTTGACGTTCACATTGAAGAAGAAACCGTAGAAATCGTCTACTCCGTCGGCGTTTTGAAACGTTCCCAGATCCACCCAGGACTGACCGGCAGCAAAGTTTTCCTTTATCCAGTCCGCCGAGCCCTCGGCCAAAGGTGTCAGATACCCCTGCTTGGCGAGGTTTGCCGCCAGACCGGGCTGCGGGAAAACAGTCAGGTTCGGCGCGGAACCTGCGGCTGCATCAATCAGGATTTGCTGTTCCAGAGAGTCCGAGCCCACATAGCTGGAATTCGCACCTGTTGCTTCGTCGAAATAGGCCACAAGGTTCTCGAAAGACTTGCCCTCGCCAGCCAGCCAGGGGCCGAAAATAGTCAGGCTTTCGCCGGACAGATCATTTGCTTCGGCAAAGGCCTGAAACCCATCCCAGTCAAAACTGCCCTCGCCGACGGCGTGGATCAACTCACCCTCCGCCTGAACTGATCCGGCTATCAGGGCGAGTGCCGCCGCACCTGCGTAAAGCGTGTTTTTCATCAAATCCTCCTCCCAAGCTATCGTGCGCTCAAAGACTCACTTTCAAAGCGCTTTGGTTAGTGCGTGTTATCCGCTAACAATAGCTCTCTGTCAACATTTTGCTTCCCAGCGCCAAAATTACTTATACTTTTTGCTTTCCACACAAAATAAGTTGACGAATGCAGCATTTGCTCACAAAACAAAAAAGAGTCACTCAATTGAAGGCGCTTTGAATCGTAAAATGAACCTGAAGCAGCTCTCGGAAGTTCTGGGCCTTTCGCAAACTACGGTCAGCCGGGCGTTGAACGGGTACCCTGAAGTGAGCGAGGACACACGTGCGCGCGTTCAAGCTGCGGCGCACAAACATGGGTACCGGCCGAACAGTCGTGCCAAAGGGCTTGCAACCGGACGATCCATGGTGATCGGCCACGTGATTCCCAGCTCGTCACAACATGAAATGGTTAACCCGATCTTCGGGGATTTCGTCGCCGGTGCCGCAAAGAAATACGCTGAACATGGCTATGACATGATGTTCACCAACGCCGACGACACCTCGATTGAAGAAGCGTATCGGAGTCTCTTTCAGCGGGGCGCGGTGGACGGAGTCGTGCTGCAAGGCCCCAAAGTGAACGAACCACGGATCGAAGTCCTGACCCGCATGGGCGTCCCATTCATCGTGCACGGACGCTCAACCGGCGTCGACACTTTGTATGACTGGATCGATGTGAACAACAAAAGCTCGTTCATGCGTGCCACGCGCTTTCTGATTGACCTTGGCCATCGCCGTATCGCTCTGATCAACGGTCTGGAAGATATGGATTTCGCCCAACGCCGCCGCGACGGATATCTTGAGGCGCTTGGGCAGGCCGGGCTTGCGCCCGATGCAAATCTGATGCGCAGCGCTGAAATGACAGAGGTTTACGGCCACCACGAAACGCAAAACATGTTGCGCCTGGACACCCCTCCGACTGCGATTCTGTGTTCGTCGATGATATCCGCCATCGGTGTGCGGCGCGCTCTGTCCGAAAGCGGGCTTGAGATGGGTGCGGATGTATCAGTGATCGCCCATGACGACGACCTGTCCTATTTGAAGAACGGGCAGGATGTACCTATCTTCACCGCAACGCGCTCGTCCGTCCGGCAGGCAGGTGAAATGGCTGCTGACATGTTGATCCAGCGCATCAAATCTCCGAATGATCCAGTCAAAACTAGATTGCTGGAGGCCGAACTGGTAGTTGGCAGGTCAACCGGCCCTGCGCCCAACAGGTTGTAGCCATGAAACACTCACGCACTGATTTCCCCAAAGATTTCCTCTTTGGTGTTGCCACCTCTGCGTACCAGATTGAAGGCCATGCACAGGGCGGTGCGGGGCAGACTCATTGGGATACCTTTGCGGCGTCGCCGGGCAACGTGGTGCGCGGAGAAAACGGAGACGTGGCCTGCGATCACCTGAACCGGTTCGAGCAGGATTTCGATCTAGTGCGCGAAGCCGGGTTTGACTGTTATCGCTTTTCGACAAGTTGGGCACGTGTATTGCCGGAAGGGCGTGGTCAGGTCAATCAGGCGGGGTTGGACTATTATGACCGATTGGCGGACGCCCTGCTGGAGCGCGGTATCCGCCCCTGTGTGACGCTTTATCATTGGGAACTACCGTCAGCGCTTGCGGATCAGGGGGGGTGGTGCAATCGCGATATCGCGGATTGGTTCGCGGATTATACGCAGGTCATCATGGGTCGGATCGGTGACCGGATGTTCAGCGCCGCGCCGATCAACGAACCCTGGTGTGTCAGTTGGCTGAGTCATTTTGAAGGCCACCATGCGCCCGGTCTGCGCGACATCCGCGCCGCTGCGCGAGCGATGCATCACGTTTTGTTGGCCCACGGCAGGGCCATTCAGGCCATGCGCAGTCTTGGCATGAGCAATCTGGGCGCTGTGTTCAACCTCGAATGGTCCGAGCCAGCAGATGACAGCGCGGAAGCGCGGCTTGCCGCAGATCGCTACGACGCGATTTATAACCGGTTCTTCCTTGCCGGGATTTTCAAAAGAGAATATCCCCAAACAGCCTTGGTGGGATTGGAGCCACACCTGCCCAAGGGCTGGCAGAACGACTTTGAAACCATCGGAGCACAGGTCGATTGGTGCGGGTTGAACTACTATACCCGAAAATTGATCGCCCCGGCGGACACCGCCTGGCCCAGCCTGCAAGAGGTTCCCGGGCCTTTTCCGAAAACGCAGATGGGATGGGAAATTGAGCCCTCTGCCCTCACCCGCTTTCTTATCAGAACAACGAAAGACTATACGGGCGCGATGCCAATCTATATCACCGAAAACGGTATGGCGAGTGAGGCGCGCGTGCAGGACGATGATCGTATCGATTATCTCGACCGGCACCTCGTGGCCGTGCAGGACGCCTTGACACAAGGTGTTCCGGTGAATGGCTATTTTGTCTGGTCTCTACTGGACAATTACGAATGGGCCTTCGGGTACGAGAAGAGGTTTGGACTGGTGGACGTGGATTTCGAAACACTTGCGAGAACGCCCAAAGCGTCTTTCATGGCGCTAAAATCCGCCCTGTCCGAGGGTCAGAACGTCTCTCAACCGTTAGCGCAACCATTCGGGGCTGTGCATGAGCATTGGAACTTGGTTGCGGATATTGGTGGCACGAACACACGTTTGGGCGTCGTCACGAATGGCGAATTGGCAGATCTTCGGAAGCATCCGACGGGGACATTGGAAGACCTGTTGGAGGCATTCCATGATCTCAGAGACGAAATCGGAACAAATCCACAGGCCGTCGTAGCTGCGGGCGCGGGGCCCGTCAGGGATGGGACTATTCAACTGACCAACGCAAACCTGGATCTCTCGGAGACAGAGTTGGCAAATGCAACAGGAGCGCAGCGCACCTTTGTCATAAATGATTTTACCGCCGCGGCATGGTCGGTGGCCGAGGTGACCCGGTCGGATGTTGCCGTCTTGCAGGGACAGGCAACGCCGCCCGCAGGCACGCGATTGGTTGTTGGCCCCGGAACCGGGCTCGGCGTTGGCGCCTTGCTTTACTCAGAAGGCAGATATCATACGGTTTCCGGCGAAGGCGGGCATGTGGGTCTGTACCCGCGCCATCGCGAAGAAGTTGATATCTTTGAAGCGGCGCGTCGTATCGCACCGGGCTGTTTCTTTGGGGACAGCCTGGCGCTGGAAGCAGAAATGTTCCTGAGTGGAACCGGCCTACCGGTCCTGTATCAGGCGGTTGAATTGGCAGCCGGTCAGGCGCGGGCACAGGTGCGCTCTGCGAAAGAAATTCTGAACGATGCCCGCAGCGGCACCAATCTCATCGCCGAAAAAACGGCGCAGATTTTTACCACTCATCTGGGTGCATTGATGGGTGATCTGGCGGTCACCTTGATGCCAGAGGGAGGCGTTTTCCTTGTGGGCGGCGTTGCCGAGAAAAACCGCTGGCTTTTCAGTGACAACTTCAAGGATGCGTTCAACGGCGGCGGCCGCTTCAGCGATTTGCGCCGTTCCCTGAACCTCTACGTGTCTGAACAGGCAGAGTTCGGGATCATCGGCGCAAACAACTTCTGCAAGAACGCGCTGAGACAGTAACCAGACTAACCGAAATTTCTATTCCAAGAAGGACCAAGACATGATCCTGTGCTGTGGTGAAGCGCTGATAGATATGATCTCAGAACCGACCGTGTCGGGTGCACTGGGTTTTGTGCCACATACCGGTGGTGCAGTTCTGAACACAGCTGTTGCGATGGGGCGTCTGGGCGTGCCGGTTGGAATGCTGACAGGTTTGTCATCGGATATGTTCGGACGGCAACTGATCGATGCCCTGAAAGCCAGTCATGTGGACACGACGCATGTGATTATCTCGGACCGCCCGACCACGCTTGCCTTTGTACAGCTTTCTGATGGGCACGCGTCTTACAGCTTTGTTGATGAAAACACGGCGGGCCGGATGTTGCTGCCCGAAGACTTGCCCGATCAACTTCCAGCGGTTTCCGCTCTGTATCTCGGTGGTATCAGCCTTGCCTGTGAACCTTGCGCAGATGCTTATGCCGCCCTCCTGGACCGCCACGGTTCCGACCGGGCTGTGATGCTTGATCCGAATATCCGCCCGGGTTTCATCAAGGATCACACCCGATTTAGAACGCGTTTGAACCGCATGATCTCACGAGCAGATATCGTCAAGGTTTCGGACGAGGACTTGGACTGGATCATTCCGGGTAACGAACCCGAAGCCGCGAAGGCGTCTATGCTGTTGCAGGCGGGTCCAACCGCTGTCATCGTCACGCGTGGCAGCGACGGGGCGCACGGTTACCTGGCAGATGGTTCAGAAGTCTCAGTTCCTGTGAAGCCCGTTGAAGTGGTCGACACAATCGGCGCAGGTGACACGTTCAACGCTGGCGTCCTGACCGGTCTCAGCCGTGCAGGGCATCTGACCAAATCAGGTCTGCGCGGATTGACTGCGGAAAACTTGCGAACGGCCATGGAACTGGGCGCGGATGTGGCCGCAGTGACCGTATCCCGAGCCGGGGCGGAACCGCCTTGGGCGCATGAGCTTTGATCTTTAGAATGGCACAATGAAACGATCTGAAATCAACCGTATCAAATCCCAGGCACACGCGTTTATTCAGTCCTTCGGTGCCGTGTTGCCACCCTTTGCGAATTGGACGCCAGAGCAAATGCGCAGCCCTCTGGCGGAAACGATTCGCAACCGCGGGCTGGGATGGGACATCACCGATTACGCACAAGGCCGTTTCGACGAACTTGGACTTTTTCTGTTCGCTCTGCGCAATGGTGAGGCGAAGGATCTGAAATCCGGGCGCGGGATGCTCTATGCGGAAAAACTGTTGATCTCGAAAGACAATCAGCTTTCTCCGATGCACCGGCATATCGTCAAAGCAGAAGACATCATCAACCGGGGCGGCGGCGACCTCGTTCTGGAAATCTATGCGTCGGATCCAAACGGTGGCGTTGACCGCGACAACCCGGTGACGGTCCCTAGCGATGCCTGCCCTGTAACCTTGCAACCCGGAGAGCACTTGCGGCTGAAGCCGGGGCAAAGTGTAACTCTGATGCCCGGCATCTGGCACGCTTTCTGGGCGGAGCGCGGCGATTGCCTTATTGGCGAGGTTTCGACCGTGAATGACGACCGTACGGACAATGTCTTTGAAGAGCCAATCCCGCGGTTTTCAAAGGTCGAAGAAGATGCAGAACCGGATTTCCTGCTTGTATCGGACTATTGACACCGTTCGGTCCGGGCTGGCGTGAACAGGATAGTCGGTTCAACTATCGCATATCCTTCCACCACCCCTCATCGTCTGCCGCTTGACAAGTCTTGCGTAGCCGGACTAGCTGATCGGGATGGTTCCGTAAGGGATGAAAATGGGAATACGGTGCGGCGCAGGGATGCGCCAAGTCCGTGACTGCCCCCGCAACTGTAAGCGGTGAGCGACGCCACTGTACCACTGATCCGAAAGGGTTGGGAAGGTGGGCCGAGCCTTGACCCGCAAGTCAGGAGACCTGCCATCGCATGGTAAACCAACCCGGGGCGGGGCGTCCCCGAAGGAGGCTTGATGGCGCGTTTGCGTAATATATGGGTATTTGCCCTCTGTCTGCATCTGGCAAACGACGGAGATGGCAATGGCCTGCTATTCTGATCACTACGTTCTGATCTGTTCAACATGTCAGGGGACGATGCCTGCCGAGGCCGCGCAAGACGCACTGGACGCTCAGTTGCCTGACGGTTTTGAAACCCGAATGGTGGCCTGCATGGCAGGTTGTGAACGGGCCATGACCGTTGGATTTCAGGCCGCAGGCAAAGCGCAGTACCTGTTCGGCGACATTAAGACATCACACGACCTGGCTGCCCTAGTCGAATTCGCGACGCAGTTCGGCGACAGCGACGATGGCTGGACAAGCGCGTCGGACCGTCCTCCTGCCCTCTTTGCAAAGACCCTGTCGCGAATACCCGCTTTGCCATCCCGAGGGACGTCATGAGTTTTCTGGTTGCCGAGGATCTGGAGTACTACGCTCTCAATGGTGATATCCTGTTGCAGGACGTGTCCTTTCGTCTGGAAGAAGGATCAATTCTGGCAATTGCCGGACCGAACGGTGCCGGTAAGACCACTCTGCTGAAACTGCTATGCGGGATCGAACGGATTGCGTTGGGTGATGTTTGGATTCAAGGCAAAAGCCTTCGCACTCTGTCCGCCCGCCAACGCGCCCGATCCATTGCTGTGGTCGGACAGCAGGAAACGCCCGATGGACGGATGCGGCTGCAAGACTATGTTGCGCTGGGACAAATCCCGATTCAGGGTGAACGATCGACGGCTCGACATAAAGCTGATCTTGAACGGGTGCTGACGACGACCGAACTGTCGCATTTCGCAAACAAACCGATGAGCCAACTGTCGGGCGGTGAACGTCAGCGCGCACATATTGCTCGCGCACTGGCCCAGAATCCGTCTTTGTTGTTTCTGGACGAACCAACCAACCATCTGGACCCGGATGCCAAGGGGCACATGCTGTCCTTGGTCGCTGACCTGGGGGTAACGGTCGTCATGATCGTCCATGATCTGGTCATGATCCCGGAATTCGCCAGCCATGTGGCGTTGATGAAAGCCACGCGCCTGACCGGGTTCGGGCCTGTTAGCGAAGTTCTGACCACAGACCGGGTACGTGACACATTTGGTGTGGATTATCTGTGCTTTCAGCACGAAGGCCGCATGATCCCGGCGCTGGACATCCGAAAACGAAAACTGTCATCATAACAGGAGCTAAAAATGATGCACAAACTCTGGCCAGTGGTTGTTTTCACTGGCTTGGCATGTGGCGCAGCAGCGGAGGCCGTCACGGTGGACAACTGCGGCGAACCGCTTGTTTTTGAAACGGCGCCCGAGCGTCTGGTCGTGCACGACATGAACATGACGGATATGGCCTTTGCACTCGGCCTTCAGGACAAGATCGTAGGGCTTACCGGAATTACCGGCTGGTACAAAACAAGCCCCGATTTTGATGCTCAGCGTGGCGATATCCCAGAACTTGCCCCCAAATACCCGACCATTGAAAACCTTGTGGCCGTCGAGCCCGATCTGTTCTTTGCCGGTTGGTACTATGGCATGAAACCCGGTGGCGATGTCACGCCCGACACCCTGGAACCCTTTGGTATCAAGACCATGGTCCTGACCGAAAGCTGCGTGCATCTGGACAAGAATCGCCCCGAGGCCAGCATGAACCTTTTGTTTGGTGACGTTCTGCGTCTGGGCATGGTCATGCAGGTCGAGGACGAGGCCGAAGCGCTGGTTGCCAACTGGAAGGACCAACTGTCCGCCATTGAAGCAAAAACAGCCGATCTGGCAAAGCCCCGCGTGTTCCTGCTGGACGGACCGGCCGATGCTCCGTTTACTGCCGGCAAGTTCGCCATTCCCGATGCAATGATCGCAGCCGCCGGTGGCGAAAACGTGACACATGATCTGGATACCAGCTGGGGCCGCACGTCGTGGGAAGCCGTGGCAGCGGCTAACCCGGAATTTCTGGTGCTGCTCGACTATCAGTCCGGCAACGGCGCAGAGGACACCTTTCAGTTCCTGAAGGATCATCCGGTGATGTCACAAACGGACGCGGTAAAGAACGAACGCTGGATTGGCCTGCGTTACGAAGAACTGACGCCCGGCCCGGCAAACATCGAGGCGATCGAGAAAATGGCGAAGGCCATGCACCCGGAGACCAACTGATATGGTCCAATTGGGCCGTTTGATTTTGTTGGGGGCGGTTGTTCTGACCGCCCTTTTGCTGTTGTCCATCGTCTACGGGACCACTCCTATCCCCATGCGCGAAGTTTTTTCAGCCATCGGTCTTGGAACCGGTCTGGTGGACGGAGACATGTCGCCTTTGCACCGGATCGTCTTCGACCTTCGCCTGCCCCGAGCCCTGTTTGCTGCCGTGATTGGCGCGGGGCTGGGCGTCGTTGGTGTTGTTTTGCAAACAACGACGCGAAACGATCTGGCAGATCCGTTTCTGTTCGGTCTGTCCTCTGGTGCAGCTGCTGGCGCCGTTCTGGTGATCACGGTCACAGGTGATGTATTGGGCATCTGGACGTTGCCGTTGGCGGCGTTTTGCGGCGGTCTGATCGCATCAGGCATTGTTCTGGCGCTGGTTCAGGGCTTACGCACGAGCGCGCCTGAAAAACTTATCCTGGCTGGTTTGGCGGTATCCTTTCTGTTTTCCGCGATCACCAATTACCTGATTTTCTCTGGCGACAATCGCGCTGCGCATTCGGTGATATTCTGGATGCTTGGCGGTTTGGGACTAGCAAGATGGGAAACGTTCCCGCTTGTCTTAATCGGATTGGGCCTGATCCTGAGCTATTCACTTTATCGCAGCCGGTGGCTTGACGCACTGCTGACCGGAGATTTTACAGCCTCTTCACTGGGTATTCCCGTTCAGGGCCTGCGGTTCAGTATGTTCTTCGTTGCCGCGTTGGCGACGGCCAGTTTCGTTTCCGTTGCCGGCGTCATCGGCTTCGTCGGGTTGATGGTACCGCATATTGCACGCGGCATCGCCGGAACTCTGCACCGAAACCTGCTGGTCGCCTCAGCCATCGTGGGCGCAATTCTACTGACTCTCTCTGATATCTTGTCACGCCTTCTTCTGGCTCCGCAGGAGTTGCCCGTCGGAATCGTCACAACGTCAATAGGATCACTATTTGTCTTCTTGTATTTATTCAAATCTGATCGCGGGAACTAGTTTCCAGAGGTTGCGCGACACTTTCATTTTTCAACATTGATGAGGTCAAGCAGTTCGGCATGCAATTCGGGGGTTGCGGCGGAAACGACCGCGCCATCTGAATCGAGGGTCAAAGCGTGCCCCTGCCAATCGGTCATCACTCCGCCAGCGGCTGTGACAAGGGGTGAGACCGCCAGATAGTCATAAGGTTGCAAATCGTAATCCACGACAGCATCGACATGCCCCGAAGCAAGCAAGGCATGGGGGTAACAATCATAGGCAAATCGGCGCGTCTGCCCTGCGGTCATCAGCCGGGTGAACAGGTCAGGATGGTCGCGATAGATCTTGTCCCCTTCATTCACATACAAAACCGATTGATCCAGGCGTGTTGTTTGCGCGACCTGTACCGGTCGCCCGTTCAGGCGGGCGCCGTCACCAATTACACCCAAGTAGGTCTCACCTAAGGCCGGCATTCCGACCAGTCCGAACTGAGGTTGTCCATCCAATAGATGAGCCAAAAGGAATCCGAACAAGGGATGGCCGGACAGAAACGATCGGGTTCCGTCAATGGGGTCAATGACCCACATATGGCGCCCGTCGCCAGCCTCCTGACCGTGTTCTTCGCCAAAGATGCCATGCTCTGGGAAATGCTGATTCAGATAGGCCCGTACTTCTGCTTCAACTGCCTTGTCGGCCTGCGTCACCGGGCTTTCATCCTGCTTGAATTCAACACCTAAAGAACCCCGAAAAAAACGCATAGCGGACTCCGATGCAATATCAGCAATCTTCATCGCGTGTTCAGTCAAAGCATCTGGGGTTACCATTTCCGGTCCTTTCGGCTGAAGTCATCCGATTTCCGACGGATGAAGGGTTGATTGCCCTGAAAGCTGAATGAGAAGTCATGCAGTTCAGTCTTCAGATTGGCGTGAAGTGTGACAATACTGTAACTTTATCAACTGCTTATAGGTCGAAAACAGCCAGATTCAACGATCTTCCGGACATTCGGGGCGGATTTGCCATGTTAGCATGCTTTCCCTATGCGTTCCGATCGCTGTGTGTTTGTCAGTTGATCAGCTCTTGCACCCTCGGGTCAGATTTTCACCCGGCTCATCTGCGGGTCGTACAGCGGTTGCAGTGTCACTTCGCATGGAACCCTTTGAGTTGCGACATCCAATTCATATGTCCCTGATGTGACGTATTCCGCGTCGACGCCCTTTGCGTTTCGGATGTAACCGTAGCCGATCGACTTTCCGACGGTGTAGCCATAGCCGCCCGAGGTCAGCCACCCGACTCTTTCGCCATTCCGATAGATCGTTTCACGCCCCAGAAGAACAACGTCGGGTTCAACCGTGAAACATGCCAGCATCTTCTTTACGCCGCCGGTATTTTGCGCCTCAGAGGCGGCACGCCCTTTGAAATCAATATTCTTCCGGAGTTTCACGGCCCAGCCCAAGCCACTTTCGAACGGCGTATGATCCGGCCCGATATCCGAACCCCAGGCGCGATAGCCTTTTTCAAGGCGCAGCGATTCAATGGCCCTGTAGCCCGCATTTATCAATCCATGCGGCCGCCCAGCCTCCATCAGCGCTTCATAGACGGTCTGTGCATACTCCACGGGCAGGTGCAGTTCCCACCCTAATTCACCAACATAGGTCACACGCAGCGCCTTGACCGGACACCCGGCGATGCCGATGGTGCAGATCGCGCCAAACTTGAACCCGTTATTCGAGACGTCATCGCGCGTCACCGCCGCAAGAATCTCACGCGCTTTTGGTCCCATCAATGACAGAACTGCATTCGATGAGGTGATATCGAACAGCTGGCAATTCATACCCTCGGGAATGCTGCGGTCGATCCAGTCGAAGTCATGAGTGGCGAAGCCAGTACCGGTGACGATGTAGAACTCATCATGAGCCACACGCCCAACGGTCAGGTCGCACTCGATCCCGCCCTTGTTGTTCAACATTTGGGTATAGACAAGGGCGCCAACCGTCTTGTCCACATCATTGGCACAGATCCAGTTCATCGCGGCCAGTGCATCCGGACCCTTAAGGGCGAATTTGGCGAAAGATGTCTGATCGAACAACACAGCCGCTTCGCGTGCCGCTTTATGTTCGCGACCTACGGCATTGAACCAATTCTGGCGGCCAAAGCTGTATTCATCCCTGGGTGTCTCGCCCTTTGATGCATCGGCGTACCAGTTGGGGCGTTCCCAGCCCAGTTTCTCTCCAAAGCACGCGCCTTGCTTTTTCAGCGTGTCGTAAAGCGGCGACTTGCGGCAGGGGCGGCCAGAGTCATGTTCCTCATGCGGCCAAGCCATCGTGTAGTGTTTACCGTATGCTTCAACGGTACGGGTGCGAACCCAGTCGGTGTCGAAATGCGGGCGGCCAAAGCGACGAATATCAGCAGACCACAGATCGAAGGGCGGCTCGCCATTAAAAACCCACTCCGCCAGCGCCATGCCTGCACCGCCGCCAGCCGCGATGCCAAAGGCATTAAAGCCCGCGCCGACGAAGAAATTCTTCAACTCGGGCGCTTCGCCGATGATAAAATTGCCGTCAGGCGTGAAACTTTCCGGCCCGTTGGTCAACGTTTTGACGCCAGTGTTCTCCAGCGCGGGCACGCGCCCCAGCGCAAGCTCCATAAGCTGTTCGAAATGATCGAAGTTGCTGTCGAGAAGGGTATAGTGGAAACCTTGCGGAATCCCTTTGGTGGCCCAGGGGATCGGGTTCGGCTCGTACCCGCCCATGACCAGACCTCCGACTTCTTCCTTGTAGTAGGTCAGCCGGTCGGGATCGCGCAGAGTGGGCAGATTGCCGGGCACGTCGAAAGGTTCGGTCACCATGTACTGGTGTTCCATCGGAACCAGAGGAACGTTGACGCCAAAGCGGCTGGCAAAGGTGCGGGTCCATTGCCCGGCGCAGCAGATCACCTTTTCACACTCGATCCGACCATGTTCGGTGATTACCGCGAGAATCTTGCCATCTTCAATCTCGATATCGATGACCTTGGTGTCTTCGAATATCTTCGCCCCGGCCATGCGGGCGCCCTTGGCCAATGCCTGCGTGATATCTGACGGGTTGGCCTGACCGTCAGTCGGCAGATAGGCCGCGCCAATCACGTCGGAGACATCCATCAAGGGCCAAAGCTCTTGCGCCTCGGATGGGGTCAGAAGTTGCATGTCCAGACCAAAGGAATGAGCTGTCGTGGCCTGCCGTTTGACTTCGGTCCAGCGCTCTTCGTTGCAAGCAAGGCGCAAGCCGCCATTCATCTTCCAGCCTGTACCGAGGCCGGTTTCCTCTTCGATCTTGTTGTACAGATCGACGGAATAGCCCAGCAATTGCGTGATATTTGCGTTCGAACGCAACTGTCCAACCAACCCTGCGGCGTGAAACGTGGTGCCTGAAGTCAGTTTCTTGCGCTCCAGAAGCACCGTGTCAGTCCAGCCCAGCTTGGCCAGGTGATAGGCGGTCGAGCAGCCGATGATCCCGCCGCCGATAATGACGGCTTTGGCTGTTGTAGGAAGGTCGGTCATGTCTGTCCTCAGGTGTTTTCGAAATCGGTAAGGGCTGCGCGGAACCGCGCCAGGTTTTCAGCTGTGTAGGCCGCGTAATCAAAGTCGATATCCGAGGTGATCTCGGACACCATGCTCCACATGGTTTCCCGCAGCAGCGAGGCGCATTTCATCGCCGCATATCGATGGCGCAGGTCGTCGGTTATCGGGGCCTCAAAATAGGCTTCAAGCATCCAGTCTTCCTGTTCAGGCGACAGGCCATTGTTCGACGCCAGCCCGCCCAGATCAAAAAGCGGCGAGTTGAATCCGCCATAGTCGAAGTCGATCAGCCAAAGGCGATTGCCGTCGTCCAGAAAATTGCCGCAGAGCAAGTCGTTATGGCCGAACACGATGTCATACGGCCCTGCCTCACGTTCCAGCAGCGTGCCTGCGTCGATCAGATCGGGGATTAGCTTTGCATGGGCGCTGTCATTCTCGGTCAGTGTTGCGGCATAGTCCCGGATGACGTGGAACACCCAGAATACCAGCGACGGCCCGCGCAGGTGTTTCGGCACTTCGACATGACAGGTTTTGACCAATTCCAGAACACGGGGCAGCATGTGCGGATGGCGGACATCTTCTTCCGTCAAGGTGCGGCTTTCGATGAACTCCAGCACTGTCAGATCACCTGAGGAATGTACCACGGCAGGCGACAGGCCCGCTGCATTGGCTGCCTTGCTGGCGGCCAGCTCATTGAACCGCATCACCTGATGCAGGGGGATGTCGTCGCCCACACGCACCACATAAGACCCGCTGCCATCCGTTACCTTGAAGTTCAAATTGGTGATGCCACCGGTCAGAGGAGTGGCCTCGATTTTACCCTGCCAGATTGGCAGAGCGCGGATGCGGGTCATCAGATCAGGATGGCTCATATCAACTCTCCAGTCCAAAGCGGATGCGGGCCTGACGGGCACTGGCATTGATCAACCGATCAGCGATGATGGCGATGAAGGCAATTGACAGACCGGCCACCAGACCGCGACCGGTATCGGCTTTGGTCAAGGCGATGTAGACCTCTTGCCCCAGATCACGGGTACCGACGAGGGCGGTGATCACCAGCATTGACAGCGCCAGCATGATCGTCTGATTGACGCCCAGCAGGATTTCAGGCAATGCCATCGGCAGGCGGATATGGCGCAGCAGTTGCGTACGGGTGCAGCCCGAGACCAGACCTGCCTCGATCAGTTCCTCACTGACCGAGCGCACGCCATGGGCGGCATAGCGGACAGCTGGGGCCAGCGCATAGAGGACGATGGCGATCAGGGCGGTGAAATCGCCGACCCGGAACAACATGACGACAGGGATCAGATAAACAAAGCTGGGAAGGGTTTGCAGCGTGTCGATCAGCAGGTTGATGGCAGTCCCGGCGCGTTTGTTCAGCGCCGACAAAACTCCCAGGGGCACACCGATCAGTGTCGCCAATATGACGGATGCACCGCACAGATACACGGTTACCATTGCCTTTGACCACAAGCCCGAAAGCAGGATCAATGAGGCCATCCCACCACACAACAGCGCCAGCCGCCAACCGCCAGCGTGCCATCCCAGCAAGGTCAGCATCGCGATGGCCCAAGGCCATGGGATACCCAGCAGAACCGTTTTGATCGGGATCATGAACCACGTCAGAAAGAAGACCTTGATCGCCTCGAACGTGTCGAAATAGTTGACGTTCAGGTACGCGACAGTGTCATCCCAGAACGCACCGGTCGTGATGGTCTGGCTTTGGGGGTATTCCAGCAGCAGTGGCGAGAACTGTCCCAGAACCCAGGTCAGCACCAATAAAATCAGCACCAGAACCGTCCGGCGATGACGAGCGATCCACGAGCCGGGAGCCTCATGATGCACTTGCCCCATACGTTCGGCAAAGGCTTGGCTCAGACGGTCGACGGCAATGGCCAGTACCACGATGGCGATGCCGGCTTCGAACCCTGCTCCAATGTCCAGACGGCGCAGCGCGGCGAGGACGTCAAAGCCCAGCCCCCCTGCCCCAATCATCGAGGCGATGATGACCATGTTCAGGGTCAGCATAATCACCTGATTGACGCCTACCATCAGGCTGTGGCTGGCCGAGGGCACAAGCACTCGCCACATCAACTGCCGCTGGGTTGTACCCGCCATGCGCCCGAAATCCAGGATTTCGGGATCAACGCCTTTCAGCGCCAGCGTGGTGATCCGCACCATCGGTGGGGTCGCATAGATGATCGTCGCGACCAAGGCAGAGATCGGGCCAAAACCAAACATGAACAGGATCGGCACCAGATAAGCAAAGATCGGGATCGTCTGCATCAAGTCCAGAATGGGCGAGATGATCTTTTCAAAAAGCGGATGGCGATAGGCCAGAATGCCCAACAACAATCCTCCACCTGCGCCAATTGGTACGGCAATCAGGACCGACGCAAGCGTCACCATGGCGCTGTCCCATTGTCCGAAAACTGCAAGATAGATAAAGCAGGCCCCGACCAAAGCGGCCAATCCCCAGTCACGGCAATATTGACCCAAGGCGACAACGGCGGTGATGATCACAATCCAGCTGATTGCAGGCAGGATGACCTGCGCGTCATTCCCCTGACCGCTGACAAAGCCGTCGGCCAGCAGGGCAAGAACCAGATTATAGGGCTGTTCGATCACCCATGCGATGGCGCGGGTGATATCGGTGAACGAGACCGGACCAACGGCCGCATCTTCGATCAGCCAGGACATTGCCAACGAGATATAGGACTTGAACGGAATGACCCAGGCCGAAGGGAACTTTGTCAGCCAGCGCGCATCCAAGGCTTTGCTCAGATCGCGACCATAATACCCAAGAATGACCGTGATCAGAACGAGCACCAGAATGATGATCTGACTGCGGTTCAGGCGTGTCATGCCACGTCTCCACCGCCAAACAGCACGTGCGCCACGGCCTTGCGATCAATGGCGCCAACGACTTGCCCGTTGTTGTCAGCAACAGGGATCGGCGCGTCTGCGGCAATGATCCGTTCGGCCACATCGGACACACGGGTTGATTGCAAGATCGGGTCCCCTTCGCCAGCAGCCCCGGCCATCATGACACCGCCGACTGTCAGAACTTTGGACCGGGGGATATGCCGTGTGAATTCAGCGACGTAATCCGTTGCAGGATGCATCACAAGCTGTTCTGGTGTGGCGATCTGGATCACCTCACCATCCTTCATGATGGCAATCCGATCAGCCAGTCTGACCGCCTCTTCAAAATCATGGGTGATGAAGACAATCGTCTTGTGCAGGCGCTCCTGCAGGCGCAGGAATTCGTCCTGCATCTCGCGGCGGATCAATGGGTCGAGGGCCGAAAACGGCTCGTCCAAAAACCAAAGGTCCGGTTCAGTCACAAGCGACCGTGCGATCCCCACGCGCTGCTGCTGTCCACCCGAGAGTTCACGCGGATAATAATCTTCACGACCTTTCAGGCCGACCAGTTCCACGACCTCGCGGGCATTGGCGTCGGCTTCGGCTTTGGGAGTGGCCTGAATAGTCAACGGGAACATTACGTTCTGCAAAACGGTCAGATGCGGCAGCAACGCGAAATGCTGGAACACCATGCCCATCTTGTGACGCCTGATTTCAATCAGTTCTTTCTCACTGGCGCGCAAAAGGTCAGCATCATCGAAAAGGACTTCTCCGCCAGTAGGCTCGATCAACCGGGACAAGCACCGAACCAGAGTTGATTTGCCAGACCCCGACAGGCCCATGATGACGAAAATCTCGCCTTCAGAGATCTCGATATTGGCGTTGCGGACTGCGCCGATCACGCCTGCCTTGCGAATATCATCTGCCGTAGGTTCAGGGGTTGTCCGCAGAAGCCGATCTGCGTTGGGGCCATAGAGCTTCCAGATATTTCGGCACGACAGTTTGGTCTTGAGGGGCATCAGGGTGGTCCGGTTAATTCGCGAAAAAGGCCAGAGCGGACCGAGAGAGCGACAGGCCCGCTCTGGCCAGTGGATTATTTCGAGATCCAGCCAGACCAGCGGTCTTTGTTGGTCTCCATCCACTCTGCAACAACGCTGTCGATTTCCACGCCATCAAGATCGGCCTTGCCGACCATGGCGCTCATTTCATCATTGTTGATATTGTAGGCTTCGATAATGTCATATGCGCCTGGCCATTTTTCTTGCAGGCCAGACCAGGCGGCTTTCCAGATCGGGCCACGCGGCTTGCCGCAATCATAGGCCATGTTTGGGTTCACACCAACCGAAGGGTCACTGTAGCATTCTGGCGTAAATGGCGGGAATTCGACGAACTCGCCTTCGTATTTCGCCGGCGCCCAATGTGGGACGTAGACCCATAAGACAATCGGATCCTGCCTTTGATACGCGGATTCCAACTCGGCAAACAGGGCCGCGTCGGTGCCCGCATGGACGACTTCGAAATCCAGTTCAAGCGCTTCGACACGCTCGTCATCGAAGCCACCCCAGGTCACCGGTCCACCGACATAACGCCCGTTCGGAGCAGTTTCAGCCGTCGCGAATTCTTCGGCACAATCTTTCAACGCTTCCCAGTTCGGCAATCCCGGGCACCTTTCCTTCATGTAACTGGGGTACCACCACTCTTCGATCGCCATCAGGCCGGTTTCGCCGACATTGACGACCTTGCCGGTTCCGGTTGCTTCGTCCAGAGCCTCGCGCCCGGTGGTTTCCCAGATTTCCATCGCCAGATGCAGGTCACCCGTTTTTAGACCGGCGAATTGAGCAATGTAATCCGCCTGAACATAATCAACGTTGTATCCAGCTTCTTCCAGTATCGAACCCATGATCTTGGTATTGATCAACTGCCCCGACCAGTCGTGGAGCGTCAACTTGATCGAGTCCGAGGACTCAACAGCCCAAGCAGTTGTTGCGGCTCCGACTGCCATAAAGGCCAGCGCAGAAATTCCCATTTTACAATTCATAACACCTTCTCCCTGTCGTGATTTTTTTCGATGAATCGGTGGTATTGAGTATAGACGACCACATCGTGGGGTTTTGTGTCAATAAAAACCACGTAAAGCCACGTTTTTTCCTGATTAATGCAGATTTCAAAAGCAAATCTGTCGCTTCGCGTTGCTTTATGTGGGTATTGTGGTATGACTTTAAGTCCCTTATGACGATGCCATCAGAGCGCAGCCCATGAACCTTCAGACCACCAACCAACGAGAAGAAGAAATCTTGCGCGCGCTTTTTCGCGCGGGTGGGTCATGCCGGGTAAGCGTTTTGGCAAATGATCTTGGGGTCAGCCTCGAAACCATTCGGCGAAACGTGCGCAATCTGGAAGAGCGCGGCATTGTGCGTAAGGTCCATGGCGGAGTTCATCTTCTCGAAGACATTCTGGAACCGTCGCTGCAAAGCCGTCTGGACAAGAAGGTTGACGCGAAAGAGAAGTTGGCGAAAGCGGTTGCCGAGGTCATCAGCGACGGAGACTCAGTTTTCCTCGATATCGGCTCGACAACCGCATATGTGGCGCAGGCGCTTGGCAACCACAGTGATCTTTTTGTAGTGACCAATTCGGTTTTTGTTGCCCAGGCATTGGCTTCAAGAAACAACAACCGCGTCTTCATGGCAGGTGGCGAGCTGCGCTCACATGATGGTGGCGCATTTGGTGTTGAAGCTCAGGACCTCATCAAACGTTTGAACGTCCGTTTCGCGGTTCTGTCTGTTGGAGCGGTCAATGCGGATCCGGGCTTTATGTTGCACGACCTGCAAGAAGCTAACCTGGCCCGCGTCGCCATTCAAAACGCACAGGTCCGTATTGTAGTGGCCGATGGCGAAAAGCTGGGAAAACGCGCGCCGGTAACTCTGGAACCTGCCAACAAGATCAATCTGTTCTTTACTGATGTGAACCCGCCCGAGGGTATTCGCCAGATGCTTTCGGCGAATGAAATTGACCTTGTTGTAGCCGAATAGGCGCCTAACGCTTTTGGGCGATGACCCACACTGGGTGGTAGGTCAAATGAACCCTGCCGTCAGCTCCGAACTTTTGCACGTAGTCAGCTTCGAACCGGGCCAGGGTGGCGCGGGTCCATGCACCTTGTGCCCGACCATTTACCCCCGTCCTGCGCAAATACTTCAGAACATCTCTGGGGGTGGCAAAGTAGGATGGCCTCACGCTTTCACCGATCGACAGAACTTTGAGCGGCCCTTCTATGGCAGCCACAAGGGCATCAGTTGCACAAAGGCCCGGCGCCCGGGCTGTTGAACCGATTTGCGTAAGCTCCTGGTATTGCCGTGGGCCAAACCCGGACATCGCCAGCCACCCACCGGGTTCAAGCGCATCGGCTACCTTCTGCAACAATCGGGCCGGATCCTCCATCCATTGGATCATCGAAGCCGACGCGACCAAATCCAGCCTCGCTGGCCACTCGACCAGGCGAACATCTCCGGCGATGAACGCCGCCTTTTCCGCATCTGCCGTCGCCCGCGCTTGAGGCGCTATATCGTTCAGGTAGAGATCGGGAAGGTCGAAGCTCTGCCGCAGCAACCGGGTCAGATGGCCTGTGCCGCAACCCAGCTCGAACGCCACATCAAACCGGCTTGGCGCGCCTACACGGCGCATCTCGGAAACCAGCTTGCGGGCAACCCAGGCCTGCTGGCTGGCTGTGTCGTTGTAAGTCTGGAAGCTTCGGCTGAAGCTTCGCTGCACTTTGTCCGCCAATTGCGCTGTCATGACATCCACTCCGCCCAGCTTTGGCCCGGTTGGAAAGGTACATGCGGAGCGGCGACGCGTTTGATAGCATCCGGGTTCGCGGCCCAGGCCGTCCTTTGAGCATTGGACGGAATGATCCGATCCCGCTCTGATATCCAAACCCGATCAAAGCCGGGATCAGGCGCCGAGCCGCGCTCAATAACCGCGAGAAGTTCCTTTTTTGCCTGCTCGATGTCCAGTTCAGGTATGTCAGCAGATAGTCCGGCGCGTCGGCAAAACTTGATGAAACTTGACGATGACAGCTGATCCGCCGTGGCCCGGACAATATCAGGCGCGATGCCCCGGTCTGCGCAGGCAGGATGCAACGTACCGCTGACGGCAACCAGCCGGTCAGGGCGAAACTGTGTGCTGGCCAACCAATGGGCCACGGATGCGACACCGAAGGAAAACGCAAGCATTTCGACGCGGTCAAACCCGGCCAGATCGGGCAAGGGATCATCGAGCCGAGTATAGTCATCCATCAGCAGAACAGATCCGCCTCCGGTGAGACCGCGGAACGGTGCGGCACCCAGCGCCCACCCCCCGAAGACGAGAGTCAGCCTGCTGTCATCCGATTGCGCCAGCCACTGGTGTTTCATTGCTGCCCCCCGGCCAAAGCGACCATCGCGCTCGTGACCCGGCTGAGTTCATCAGGTGAAATAATGTAAGGCGGCATACAATAGATGTTTCGCGCAAAGGGACGCAGCCACACTCCGATCTTCGGGGCCAGCCGGTGAGCGACAGAAGGATCAACCGTTTCCTTCATTTCAATAACGCCAATGGCGCCGAGAACCCTGACGTCTGCTACGCCCGACAAACCGCGCGCTGGTTCCAGCTCGGTCCGCATCTGGTTTTCAATATCAGCCACCTGGCGTTGCCAGCTCCCCCCTGCCAGAAGGCCAAGGCTGGCCGATCCTGCGGCACAGGCCAGAGGGTTGGCCATGTAGGTCGGGCCGTGCATGAACACTCCGGCCTCACTTTTACCAATGCCATACGCCACCCGCTTGCTGGTTACGGTTGCGGCAAACGAGATATGCCCACCGGTCAGCGCCTTGCCCAAACACACTATATCCGGGGTGATGCCCGCATGATCCGTGGCGAACAGCTTGCCGGTTCGGCCAAATCCGGTTGCGATCTCATCGAAAATGATCAGCACGTCATGGGCATCGCACATGGCGCGTGCCGCGCGCAGCCATTGGGGATGATAGAAATACATACCCCCGGCGCCTTGAACCACGGGTTCAAGGATCAGGGCCGCGAGGTGATCGCCCTTGTCAGCCAACAGTCGTTCCAGCGACTCCAACCCGTTCCGCGCCGGGTCCTCGGGCCAGTCATCCTCCAACCGAACCTGGGGACGCGGCAGGAAGTGCTGGATCGACAAAGCCCCGCGGAACAGCCCGTGCATACCCGTCACCGGGTCACAGACGCTCATCGCTTTCCACGTGTCACCGTGATAGCCGCCCCGAATTGTGGCAAATTCGAATTTGCGGGTGCGGCCATGGGCCATTTGGTATTGCACCGCCATCTTCATCGACACTTCGACCGAGACAGACCCACTGTCGCAATAGAAAATGCGGTCCAACCCCTCGGGCAACATGTCGACCATCCTGCGCCCCAGATCAATGGCCGGACGGTGTGTCAGCCCCCCGAACATCACATGAGGCATCTTTTCCAGCTGGGCCTGCATGGCGGATGTGATTTCGGGATGCTTGTGGCCGTGGATAGCGCACCACCATGACGACATGGCGTCTATCATCTTCGCACCGTCCTCCCGATAGAGATATACGCCCTCGGCCCGGTCGATAAGATGCATCGCACCGGGATCAGCCACGTTCGTATAGGGGTGCCAGAGGTGGCGGGCGTCAAACTCAAGCGGGGTCACAGAAACCTCCGTATGGTCGCCACGTCTATGGACGAAAACGCATCTGACAGGCTTTGCTGCGTCAGGTCTGCAAGATATGGCAAGCGTCCGAGGTGTCGAACGTTGCTCATTTCGACGATGGTTTGCTCCACGTCAGGCTCCGGGTCCCCGACAAAGGCGACGCCGACCACTTCGCACCCTGCGTCTCGAAGCGCCATCAGGGACAGCGTAGTGTGGTTGATCGTTCCCAGCGCCGTGCGTGCGACCAGAACGACCGGGACCTGCCATTTGGCGATCAGATCCAAATAGTAGGATTTGCGGTTCAGAGGCACCATCAGCCCCCCTGCCCCCTCCACAACCAGCGGCCCGTCCACCTGCGGCAGCGCTAGCCGGGACAGATCGATCTCAATGCCCATATCTTCCGCAGAAAGATGGGGGGAGGCAGGCATGTTCAGGCGATACGCTTCGGGCAACACATCCACACCGGACAAGGTGCAGACGGTTTCCGTGTCCGTTGCATCCTCCAGACCCGATTGAACCGGCTTCCAGTAGCTGGCGTTCAGGGCCGCCGTCAGGCCAGCCGAAAAAACTGTTTTTCCGACGCCGGTATCGGTTCCGACAATGACCAGAGCGCTCATGCGGCCTCCGATTGGTGGCTGGAGATGGTTGCAAACAGGGCCGAAATGTCCTCAGGACTGACATTCCCGGTGATCGAGACGCGCAGACGGGATGTGCCTTTTGGAACGGTAGGCGGGCGAATGCCGCGAATGTCATACCCCTGATGTTGCAAAGCCTGTGCCATCGCCATCGTCCGGGCCTCATCGCCAAGAACGACGGGAATGATCTGGCTGTTCAAGGCCGTGTCAGGCAGCCCGGCTTGACGGGCCGCATCATGTGCATGGCGCAGCCGCTTGCGTGCAGCAGTGACTAAACCCTCATTCCCGGCCAATTCACGCAGGGCTGCCCGTACCAGAGCAGCATTCAGAGGGGACGGCGCTGTTGCAAAGATAAATGGCCGTGCGCGGTTTATCAGGGCATCGATCATCGCGCGTGGGCCACAGATCAACCCACCAGAGACACCAAGCCCTTTGCCGCAGGTGTGCAGGGTCAGAAGGTCAACGTTCAGATCATGCGCAAGACCCCTGCCATCTGTCCCGAAAACGCCCGTGGCGTGCGCCTCATCCACGATCAGAACGGCTTCGGATTCACGCGCCAGACATGACAGGTCCTTTAGCGGGGCCAGATCGCCCTCCATGGAATAGACACTTTCAACAGCAATCCATACCTGACCCTGCCCACCAGCGGATTGCCATTCGGTCAAAACGTTGCGCGCATCCGCGACGTCGTTGTGGCGAAAGGCACGCAGATACGCACGGCTGGCGCGCATCCCCTCGTGGGCGCTGGCGTGAACCAGTTCGTCATACAAAACCAGATCCCCGGCAGCCGGCAGGGTGGAAAAGATCGCTTGGTTGGCCTGAAACCCTCCACCCATGAACAATGCGGCCTCGGACCCAAAGAAAGCCGCCGCTTCATGTTCCAGCGCCTCATGCTCAGGGTGATTTCCCCGCAGCAGCCGCGAGCCGCCCGAGCCTACGGGCACGCCGCGCGCCAACGCTGCCTGCGCAGCCTCTTGCAACAGGTTTGACCCGGCCAACCCCAAATAGTCGTTAGACGCAAAATCCAGCCCGCGCGCCGGGATCAAAGCCCGACGGCGGTGCCGGGCTTCCAGTGCATCGAGCATGGATTCCAGTCGTTCGACTGCTTTCATTCGGCGGCTTCCGTGCGGTTATGTTCTTCAGCCGTTTCGGCCTGAAGGCCAAGTTTCGCAAACAGGATCGAGTCGGTATCTTCCTCAGGGTTTTCTGCCGTCAAAAGAGTTTCGCCGACAAAGATTGAATTTGCTCCGGCGAAGAAACACATCGCCTGCATCTCGTCACTCATGTCACTGCGACCGGCGGACAGCCGAACGTAGGATTTGGGCATCAGAATGCGGGCGGTTGCGATGATCCGCACAAAGTCGATCGGATCAATCGGTTCGGCGTCAGCCAGCGGGGTATCCGCTTGTGGCATCAACATGTTGATCGGCACCGAATCCGGCGGCGGGGTCATGTTGGCCAAAGTCAGCAACATGTCGATACGGTCGCCAGTATGTTCACCCATACCCAGAATACCACCCGAGCAGACCTTGATTCCGGCTTCCTGTACCCGGTTCATCGTGTCGATCCGATCCGAGAACGTACGGGTGGTGATCACTTCGGAATAATAACGTTCGGATGTATCGATATTATGGTTGTAATAGTCCAATCCGGCATCGCGCAGCTGAACCACCTGGGTGTCATCCAGCATGCCCAGCGTCATGCAGGTTTCCATGCCCATCGCCTTGACGCCCTCAACCATGGCGACCAGAGCAGGCATATCGCGCGGCTTGGGCTCGCGCCAGGCGGCCCCCATGCAGAACCGGGTCGCGCCACCGTCGCGGGCCTTTTTGGCCTCGGCCAGTACACGCTGAACCTCGATCAGTTTCGATGCAGGCAGGGTGGATCCGTTTCGGGCCGATTGCGAGCAATAGGCGCAATCCTCGGCGCACCCGCCGGTTTTGATCGACAGCAGTTTAGAGGTCTGGATCTTGTTCGGATCAAAGTTCTCGCGGTGCACGGTCTGTGCCCGGAACAGAAGGTCCATCAACGGGAGGTCATGAACAGCTTGCGCAGACTTTCGGGTCCAGCCGGAATGAGGGATGATCATTTTATCTATAAAACTTCCTGCAGCTTGCGTTGCCGTGGATTTATTATCGATAAAATCTGAAGGCGCAACAGTGTTGGCGCAAACGATCCCAAATCAAGCGAAAATGCCGCGATTTTCAGAAATCAAGGCCCAGATCAATGGTTCGGGCGGAATGCGTCAGCGCTCCGGACGAGATGTAATCGACTCCGGTCGCTGCAATCGATGCGACCCGGTCCAAAGTCACATTTCCGCTGGCTTCGGTCTTCATTCGCCCATCCACCATGGCAATCGCATCGCGCAGCATCTCGTTGTCCATGTTGTCCAGCAATACGACGGACGCGCCGCCAATCCTGAGCACTTCAGCCAACTGGTCCAGTCGATCGACTTCAATCTCGACGGCCATCATGTGACTGGCTTGCGCTTTGGCGGATTCAAGAACCTGACTCACACCCCCTGCGGCGGCGATGTGGTTGTCCTTGATCAGGATCGCGTCGGACAACGAATAGCGATGATTGAAACCGCCACCGTGCAGCACGGCCTGTTTTTCAACGATGCGAAGTCCGGGCGTGGTTTTACGGGTACAGGTCATGCGGGCATTCGTGCCCTTTGTCTGCTGGACAAAGGTGGCAGTTTTTGTGGCAATACCGGTCAGACGACCGGCAAAATTCAGCGCGACCCGCTCACCCGACAGGATCGAAGCTGCGGAACCTTTGATGGTCATCAGCGTGTCGCCGCGTCGACAGGACTGGCCATCCTTGACAAGCACCTCAACCTGAAGCGCCGGGTCGACCAGCCGGAAGGCTATCATGGCCACCTGCATGCCCGAAACAACGGCGTCCTCGCGCGCATTCAGTCGGGCTGTATAGGTCGTGCTCTGCGGGATCACGGCGCGGGTGGTCACATCACCGTAAGCTCCCAGATCCTCCATCAGCGCCGCGCGGACGACGGGTTCGAGGATCAGATCGGGCAGGGTCGCAAAACTCATGGTAATTCCTTGCAGGCTTCGGCGCGAATGTGCAGTGCGTCGCTAAGATACATCCGGGATCGTTTGCCGGGACCGTCGGCAATTTCCGGAAAGTCGGATCGTTCATGCGCGCCGCGGCTTTCTTCGCGCTGCAATGCTGCCGCGGCGATCAGGGTTGCTGTGGCACACATGTTTCTGAAAGACGGACACGCGCCATGCTGGTCCTCAAGCGCGGCAATCGTGCGCAATGCGCGGCATAACCCGGCGCGATCCCGGACCACGCCAACATCGCGCGACATAGTCGTGCGTAATATACTGACTGCATCGGACGTATCCGGGGTGTCAGCTTGATCAAATCGAAGGACCACAGGCTCCGACCCGGATGAATCCGGTATCAAACGCGTAATGTCCTCGGCACAGATGCGTGCAAACACCAATGCTTCGAGCAATCCGTTCGAGGCCAGCCGATTGGCGCCGTGAAGGCCGGTCGAAGACGCCTCACCGCACACCCACAACCCATCCAGTGTCGCGCGACCATCAGTGTCTGTTGCAATTCCGCCCATATGGTAGTGCGCTGCCGGAGCGACCGGTATCGCGTCCCTGACCGGATCGATTCCGTTGCGCGCGCAATAAGCGGCAACCGCCGGGAAAAGCTCGTTTATTTGCGCGCCCAAAGCCTCGCGGGTGTCCAGCATCGGTCGGTCGCCGGCCTGCACTTCTGCAAATATCGCGCGGGCCACAACGTCGCGCGGGGCAAGCTCGGCATCAGGATGAACGGCCGGCATGAAACGCTCGCCATGCCTGTTTATCAGAACGGCCCCTTCTCCGCGCAGGGCCTCGGTCGCCAGCGGGGCCGGGTCTTCACCCACGTCCATGGCAGTGGGGTGGAACTGTACGAATTCAGCGTCGGCAATCAGTGCCCCGGCCCGTGCGGCCATTCCGATGACCTGCCCGCGGATGCGGGCCGGATTGGTCGTTAGGGCATAAAGCCCGCCAGAACCGCCACCCGCCAACAATACGGCAGGTGCACGAAGCGTCACAGGCGCGGATCCGCTTTCCGAAGCATCCTGCACAACCACTCCCACCACGCGCCCTTCCGTCACTTCCAACGCAATAGCAAGGACCCCCTCCAAAACCTGCACAGAAGGAGTTTCACGCACACGCTCGATCAGGGCGGCCATGATTTCGCTACCAGCCTGATCCCCCTTAACCCGCACCACGCGGGCAAAACTGTGCGCGGCTTCGCGCGACAGGACATACCCACCATCCTCGGTGCGATCAAACGGAGTGCCCAAAGAGGTCAGGTCGAGAATATACTCACGCGCCTCGCGCGTGACCAAATCTGCGACGATTTGCTCGACGGTGCCGGCCCCGGCATTGACGGTGTCAACAGCGTGGTTTTCCGGACTGTCGGCCAAGTCCATCGCGGCGGCAACGCCCCCCTGCGCCCATGCCGAACTTGCACCTTCGCCCAAAGGATCAGGCGAGATGATCACCACCGGTCGCGGTGCCAGTTTCAACGCAGCATAGAGCGCGCCAATCCCGGCCCCGACAATAATGACGCGATCCGTGGTGATATTGGACATTGCTGGTCAGATGCCGAGCTTGCGGGACAGATCAATCATCGCCTGAACGGATTTGCGAGCCTTCTCTGCCACGTCTTCAGCGACCTCGACCTGGCCTTCCATCGAGTGCAGAGCATAGAGGATCTTTTCAAGCGTGATCTTTTTCATATATGGGCACATGTTGCACGGCCCTACGAAATCGACCTCGGGCAATTCATCAGCGATGTTCGACGCCATGGAACATTCGGTGATCAGCATCGCCTTCTGAGGCTTCTCATCATGCACATATTTGATGATACCGCTCGTTGAACCAGAATAATCCGCCTCGGCCACTACATCCGGCGGACATTCCGGATGAGCGATCAGGCGCGTACCGGGGTTCCATTCTCGGAATTCGCGCAAGTCCTGCGCGGTGTATTGTTCATGCACAATGCAGGAACCGGGCCAGTACACCACGTTCTTGTGGCTTTCATTGGCGACGTTTTGGGCCAGATACTGATCCGGCGTCATGATGACCGTGTCGCTCTCCATCGCATTCACGATCTGCAAGGCGTTCGACGAGGTGCAGCAGATATCCGAGGCCGCTTTGACCTCGGCAGTGGTGTTCACATATGACACAACCGGCGCGCCTGGGTATTTGGCCCGCATTTCGTCGATTCCTTCAGCAGTAATCGATTCTGCCAAAGAACAGCCCGCATCCATGTCCGGCATCAGAACCGTTTTTTCGGGACTCAGAATTTTCGATGTTTCAGCCATGAAATGAACCCCAGCCTGAACGATCACATCCTCTTCCACCTCACTGGCCTTGATCGCCAGTTGCAGGCTGTCTCCGACGAAATCGGACACACCATGATAGATTTCGGGCGTCATGTAATTGTGCCCAAGGATCACGGCGTTACGCTCTTTCTTGAGCGCGTTGATCGCCCGCACATAGGGCGCATAGATCGCCCAATCCGGCGGGCTGATCACACGATCCATACGGGCAAACGTGTCTTTCATCTCATTGGCCAACGTGGCCGATGGGGCGAGGTCATAGACGTCCGAAAGAACAGTGCGGACTTGTGCAATATCGAGCAACGGGCGAGCCACCTTTGTCAGTTGTCGTTAGCCTAGCGGGCTGCTTAACGGCTTAGCCCTAGCTGAAACATCCCCGGTTCGAAACCGGAAAATTCGGCGTTAGCGCTAAGCCATGCAGACAAATTCAAAGATGAACGGCAAATCAGCCCAGAATCCCCGGCAGACGCAGCCCGTGTTCACGTGCGCAAGCCTTGGCATCCTCGTAACCCGCATCTGCGTGACGCCACACACCTGAAGCCGGATCGTTCCACAGAACCCGTTCGAGACGTCTGGCCGCTGCATCGGTTCCGTCGGCACAAATCACAACACCCGCGTGTTGACTGAAACCCATGCCAACGCCGCCTCCGTGGTGCAGCGAGACCCACGTCGCGCCCGAGGCGGTATTGACCAGCGCGTTCAGCAGCGGCCAATCCGACACGGCGTCCGAGCCGTCCTTCATCGCCTCGGTTTCGCGGTTCGGCGACGCGACCGAGCCGCTGTCGAGGTGGTCACGACCGATGACGACCGGCGCCTTCAATTCTCCATTCCTAACCATCTCGTTGAATGCCAGCCCAGCCTTGTGGCGGTCGCCCAGTCCAATCCAGCAGATCCGGGCGGGAAGGCCCTGAAAGGCGATGCGCTCCTGCGCCATGTCGAGCCAGTTGTGCAGATGAGTGTTTTCGGGGAACAGTTCCTTCATCTTTGCGTCGGTTTTGTAGATGTCCTCGGGATCACCCGACAGCGCGCACCAGCGGAACGGGCCGATGCCGCGGCAGAACAACGGGCGGATATAGGCGGGTACGAAACCGGGGAAGGCAAAGGCGTTTTCCAAGCCTTCGTCCTGCGCCACCTGCCGGATGTTGTTGCCATAGTCCAAGGTTGGCACACCCGCGTTCCAGAAATCGACCATGGCGGCCACGTGTTGCTTCATCGACGCTCGGGCTGCCTTTTCCACGGCCTTGGGGTCGCTTTCCCTCTTGTCTTTCCACTGCGCCATGCTCCAGCCCAATGGCAGATAGCCGTTTACCGGATCGTGGGCGCTGGTCTGATCGGTCACGATATCGGGGCGCTTACCACCCGCTTGCATGCGGCGGTAAACCTCGGGGAAAACCTCGGCGGCATTGCCGAGCAAACCAACCGATTTCGCCTCGCCCGCCCTGGTCCAGTGGTCGATCATTTCGAGCGCCTCATCCAGTGTCTCGGCCTTTTCGTCGAGGTACTTGGTGCGCAGGCGGAAATCGATGCTGTCAGGATTACACTCGACGGCCAGACAACATGCCCCTGCAAAGACGGCCGCCAGAGGTTGCGCGCCGCCCATGCCGCCCAGACCGCCAGTCAGAATCCACTTGCCGGTCAGGTCCCCGTCATAGTGTTGACGCCCCGCCTCAGCAAAGGTTTCGTAAGTGCCCTGAACGATGCCTTGCGTCCCAATATAGATCCACGACCCGGCCGTCATCTGGCCGTACATCATCAGGCCCTTCTTATCGAGCTCGTTGAAGTGATCCCAGTTGGCCCAATGCGGCACGAGGTTCGAGTTCGCGATCAGCACCCGAGGTGCGTCGGCATGCGTCCGAACGATGGCGACCGGCTTGCCGGATTGCACCACCAGCGTTTCATCTTCCTCCAGGTCCATGAGGCTGGCAACGATGGTATCGAAATCTTTCCACGTCCGTGCGGCACGGCCGATGCCGCCGTAGACAACCAACTCATGCGGGTTCTCGGCCACATCCGGGTGCAGATTGTTCATCAGCATCCGCATCGGGGCTTCGGTCATCCAGCTTTTGGCGTTCAGTTCGGGCCCTGTCGGGGGATAGATGTCACGGGTGTTTTTACGAGGGTCGGTCATCGGGCAAGCTCCAATGCAGTGTCGTGGATGGCGTCAAGGATGTCTTTGAGCCAACGGCGCAGGCGGTTGGCTTTGTCAGTATCAAAAGTCCAGGGCGGCGCTTCGGCGCTCAGGTAAGCCGACTGAGCCAGCTCCATCTGGATCGCGTGAACCCCTTCGGAGGGGCGCCCATAATGGCGCGTTGTCCATCCGCCCTTGAACCGCCCATTCAGAACAGCCGTATGGGGCGAGGACGCCGCGAACTCATGCGTTATGGCTTCGATTTCCGGTGCACAGGTCGCCCCATTGTTCGTGCCGATGTTCAGATCGGGCAAAGTACCGTCGAACAGAAAAGGAATATGACTGCGGATCGAGTGGCAATCATACAGCACCGCAACCCCATGGGCCGCCTTCACCCGCTCCAACTCAGCCTGCAGGGCGACATGATACGGCGCATGGAAAACTTCCCGCCGTTCGAGGATATCCTTTCCGGAAGGCGGGATGTCCCAGATGCCCTGGCCGTCGAAGTCCGTCAGCGGCACAAGGGTTGTCGTGTTCTGACCCGGATAAAGCGACACACCCGACGGGTCTCGGTTGGCGTCGATCACATATCGGTGGAAGGTCGCCCGAACCGTGGTCGCACCGGGCAGAAGTCCTTCATACAAGGTATGAATATGCCAATCCGTATCCGCCAAAGCCTTGCCCCGCGCATTCAACTTGGCCTCGATCGCGGCGGGCACATAGGTGCCGGTATGCGGCAGACCCAGCACGATCGGACTGTCACCGCGCGAAATCTCGACCGGGCCGCTCATACGCCAAGTTCCGGCATGGCGATGCCAGTACCACGGGCAATCTCGCCACTGGCGATCAGGGCCGAGGCTGCTTCGATCTCGGGTGCCATATAGCGATCATCACCCAAGGCCGGCACCACGGCACGCAGCCGTGCCATCACGGCCAGCAACGTTTCGCTCGTGGGCAGCGGCGCGCGGAATTCGACACCTTGTGTGGCACAGAGCAGTTCGACCCCCAGTATGCGTTCTAGATTGGCAACCATCTGCCCCAATCGCCGCGCACCATGGGCCGCCATCGAAACGTGATCTTCCTGATTGGCCGATGTGGGCGTCGAGTCCGTCACGCATGGATTGGCCAGATGCTTGTTTTCGCTCATCAGTGCAGCGGTCGTCACCTCGGCGATCATGTAGCCCGAGTTCAGACCCGGATTGGGCGTCAGAAAAGGCGGCAGATCAAAGCTGAGCGCAGGATCGACGATCAGCGCAATGCGACGTTGCGCAATTGCCCCGATCTCGGCCACGGCGAGCGCTATCATGTCTGCGGCAAACCCAACGGGTTCGGCATGAAAATTCCCGCCCGAGACGATCAGGCCGGTTTCCGAAAGAACCAGAGGATTGTCCGTCGCCGCGTTGGCCTCGATTTCCAGCGTTGTTGCGGCCTGCCTCAGCACATCCATTGCGGCGCCCACAACCTGAGGCTGACAGCGGATACAATACGGGTCCTGAACGCGGGTATCGCCATCCCGATGGCTTTCGCGAATGACCGACCCGGCCAGAAGCGCTCTCATGGTCACTCCGGCCTCAATCTGCCCGCGATGCCCACGCAACGTGTGGATTTCCGGTTGCAACGGGGCGGTCGAACCCATGATCGCATCCGTCGTCAGCGCCGACGTAACCAGCGCGCTTTGCGCCGCCTGCCACGCGCCAAACAGGCCGGCCAGTGCAAAGGCCGTCGAAAACTGGGTGCCGTTGATCAACGCCAGCCCTTCTTTAGGGCCCAGCTCGATTGGTTGCAGACCCGCCTTGGACAGCGCAGCGTCACCGGGCATCACATCGCCACCGAATTCGGCCTCACCAGCGCCCATCATGACGGAAGCCATGTGGGACAAGGGCGCAAGATCACCCGAAGCCCCGACCGAACCCTGCGCCGGGATCACCGGGGTCACACCCTTGGACAACATCCCTTCCAGCAGGGTGATCACCTCTGGCCGAACCCCCGAGGCCCCGCGACCAAGGCTCAGCAGTTTTAGAACCACCATCAATCTGGCAAGGGTGCGCGGGATCGCAGGGCCTACACCGCAGCAATGGCTGAGGATCAGGTTGCGCTGCAAAGTGGCGGTGTCCTCGGCTGCGATTTTGACGCTGGCCAGTTTCCCGAACCCAGTGTTCACGCCATAAACAGCGGCCTCTCCCGCCGCCGCATCGGCAATGCGCTTGTGCGCTTCTTCGACAGACGGGTGGCAAGCAGGATCCAGTTGAACCGGGCGTTCCTCGCGAAAGACCTGTTCCAGCTGTGACAGGGTAACGGTGCCCGGAGTGAGGGTCATGGTCGTCAAAGTGAGCCTCCGAATATGCGGGTATGAAGAGGGTTGAAGCCGATGCGATAGGCCAGTTCCGCAGGGTGTTCGACATTCCAAACCGCCAGATCGGCGCGATGCCCGACTGAAATCTGTCCGCAGTCAGCCATGCCGAGAGCGCGGGCAGCGTGGGTCGTCACGCCCTTAAGGGCTTCCTCTGGCGTCATGCGAAACAGGGTACAGCCCATGTTCAACGCAAGCAGCACCGAGGTCATCGGCGCCGAGCCGGGGTTGCAATCCGTTGCAAGCGCCATGGGCACACCGTGCCGGCGCAACAAGTCAATCGGCGGTGCCTGGGTTTCGCGAAGAGTGTAGAACGCACCCGGCAGAATGACGCCGACGGTACCGGCCTGTGCCATGGCCTGAACACCTGCTTCATCAAGATATTCTAAATGATCTGCCGACAACGCGCCGTATCCGGCAGCCAGTTTTGCGCCGCCCAAATTCGACAATTGTTCGGCGTGGATCTTAATCGGCAGGCCAAGCTCTGTCGCGACATCAAAAAGCGGGATCAGCTCTTCCGGTTGAAAGGCGATGCCTTCGCAGAAGGCATCGACTGCATCGACCAATCCCCCGGCATGAGCGGCGCGAAGCGTGGGAATGCACAGCTGATGAATGTAGTCCGATGCCCTGCCCTTATAGTCCTGAGGCACCGCATGAGCCCCCAAAAAGCTGGTCAGAACACGGACGGGACGATGATCCGGCAACGCCCGAGCCGCGCGCAACATGTTCAATTCAGTCTTGTCATCCAACCCGTAACCAGACTTCACTTCGATGACCGATACCCCTTCAGCCAGCATCGCGTCCACACGCGGCAATGCTTGTGCGACCAACTCCTCCACGTCAGCCGCGCGCGTGGACTTTACGGTCGAGATGATTCCACCCCCAGTGCGAGCAACCTCTTCATAGCTCGCCCCATTCAGGCGCATTTCGAACTCTACGGCGCGATGACCACCATGAACCACGTGAGTGTGGCAATCGATCAACCCAGGCGTAACCAGGCGTCCACCGAGTCGAGTCCGCGGCTGGTCGGCGAATCGTGAAGGAAGGTCAGCGACAGCTCCGATCCATGCGATGCGCCCGTCCTGCAACGCGATCGCGGCATCTGGAACCAAACCGTATGGTGTGCTGCCTTCGGTCATCGTTGCGGCGTCAAGATCGGTCAAAACCCGCGTTTGCGTCTGCATGTGACTCGCAACCTCCGTGCATTTCCTTCTTTTCTAGTACATTTCTATCAATTATATGTCTATGCATAAAATGAGGTGGAAAATGGCTATCTTCGCTAATCGCGCATTATTGAGCACCGGTTGGGCTTCGAACCTGCGGGTCGAAATCAAGGAAGGTCTGATAACGTCGTTGCAGAAGGGCGCGACGACGCAAGATGGCGATACGCGCGTCGACACTTTGCTGCCCGCATTGGCCAATCTGCACAGCCACGCATTTCAGCGCGCGATGGCGGGGATGACTGAATATCGAAAGGCCGGGCGCGACAGCTTCTGGACGTGGCGGGAACTAATGTACCGATTCACCGCGCACCTGACGCCCAATCAGGTACAGGCGATTGCCGCACTGGTCTATATGGAGATTCAGGAAGCCGGCTATGCCTCGGTTGGTGAATTCCATTATTTGCATCACCAGCCAGACGGCACACCTTATGGCAATCTTGCAGAGCTGTCCCAGCGGATCATGGCTGCTTCGGCCGAGTCTGGAATCGGACTGACGCATCTGCCCGTACTTTATTCTTATGCAGGGGTCGGCGAGCAACCGTTGGAATCGGGACAGCAACGATTTGGCAATGATGTGGACCGCTATCTGGCGCTGGTCGAGCAAGCGCAAGCGGCACTGGGCGATCTGCCGGATGACTGTCAGATAGGCATTGCCCCGCATTCCTTACGCGCGACGTCACCACAAGATCTTGCCCGGGTTTCGGAAGCCAAAACGACAGGACCTGTCCACATTCACATCGCGGAACAGCCCAAAGAGGTAGCGCAGGTTCACGAGAGTCTGGGCGCACGCCCGGTGGAATGGCTCTTGAACAATGCAGAGGTAAACAATCGCTGGTGCCTCATCCACGCCACTCATATGACCGAAAGGGAAACCCGAGATATGGCGGCAACCGGCGCGGTCGCGGGGCTTTGCCCGATCACCGAGGCCAATTTGGGCGATGGCCCTTTCAACGGAGTTGTCTATCTTGAAGCCGGCGGTCGTTTCGGAGTTGGGTCGGATTCAAACATTTTGATTTCGATGACAGAGGAACTGCGAACGCTGGAGTACTCACAACGCCTGCGAGACCTGTCGCGCAATGTTCTGGTCGACGGGGACGGTTCGGTTGGACAGACACTTTATTGCAATGCGGCTTTGGGTGGCGCGCAAGCCCTGGCGCGCGCAGCGGGTCAGATCGCAGAAGGGATGCTGGCGGATCTTGTTGCCATTGACAGTCAGGATCCCGCGCTTTGTGCCCTGCGTCCTGAACAGTTGCTCGACGGGTTGGTCTTTGCCGCGAAGGATCACGTAGTGACCGATCTGTGGTCGGCGGGCCGCCATCAGGTACGCCAGGGCCGTCATATTGCACGGGATCGAATCGTATTTGACTATCGGCGGGCTATGGCTGATCTCATACTGAGGCTTTGAGTTTGCTGTTCCCTTTACGGGCTGACAAAATTGGCTTCATAATACCAATATGTTTGTACGTAATTGGATGAACACCACGTGACCGATCAAAAACACCTCGGCTTTCAGGACATTCGGGACGAAGTCGTGAACCGCATTCAAACCCGAGTCTGGCCGCAGGGAAGTCTGTTGCCCACCGAGATGGAATTGGCAGCCGAGTTCGGCGTAGCACGGGCGACGGTCAATCGGGCGCTGCGGGAACTTGCCGAACAGGGCATTGTCACCCGCAAACGTAAGGGTGGCACGCGTGTTGTGACCACGCCGGTAAAGCAGGCGAAGCTGCCAATCACTGTCGTTCGGCAGACAATAGAAGAAATGAATGCCGAATACCGCTATGCTTTGGTCAGCCGAACACTGATCGACTGCCCCGCGTGGTTACAGGCAAAGCTGAGCATTCCCGAAGGCGCGCAGGTCGTCCATTTGCAATGTATGCACCACGCCGACAACCGTCCGTTTCAGTTCGAGGAACGCTGGATCAACGTCAGCACCGTGCCTCAGGTTCTCAACGAAGATTTCCTGACCACCGGGCCGAATGAATGGCTGCTGTCCGAGGTGCCGTTTTCAAACGCTGAAATTGCCTTCTCGGCCGTCCCGGCAACAGGGCATTTACAGGAGTTCCTGGCGGTACCGCCCGGCACACCGTTGTTTCGATTGGAACGCACGACCTGGTTTCGCAGCGATCCGGTTACATTCGTGCGCATGACTTTCCATCAGGGATACCAGATGCGCACCACGTATTGAGACCAACGCGCCGAACAGGTTTTGATGGTGGTGAAAAACCTTACTGTTTCGAACACACCTTCCTTACTGCCGTCATAGCCCCTTTGACCCTTCCGAAAGATGACATTTCGATCCTAAAGCCAGTCTATCTGGTCCTGTCCCGGGGTTTTGCGCGGAGGCAGTGCGGGTAAGGTTAACCAGCGGCCTGCCGCGAAAGCAGGTTGCAACAGATTTTGGTATTGGCTTCTCGACGCTGAGCCGTTTGATCCACCAGGATCGGCGCAATCCTGAGAAGCCGTCCGCCCAGTCTGATCTCGAGCGCGAGGTCGCGGAACTGCGGAAAGAGAACCGCATGCTTAAGAAGGAGAGGAGCTAAAATTGCCACCCAGTTCTTTGCGGAGTAAAGCAGATGAGGTTTGCTTTCATCGTCAAGACCTCCGACATCCTCCCTGTCGAGCGGCTGTGCCAGATCATGGATGTCAGTCCAAGAGGGTATCGCGCCTACCGCGATCCTCCGCTCAGCCAGAACCAGAAACTGCTATGATAACGCCGCCCGCCTCTGGAAAGAATGCTATACATGAGCCTGCCGGGCAATGGTCGAAACCTTCTTCAAGGCGATCAAAGCTGAGTTGTTGTGGCAGCAATCCTGGAAAACGTGTAGAGACACCGAGATCGCAATCTTCGAATATTTCAACGGCTTCTACAATCCACGACGCAGGCACTCGGCCCTCGGCTGGAAAAGCCCTTTGGCCTTCGATGCAATGGCTGCAATAGCAAGCAATCGGAGCGGCACGAAAGCGTGACGGTTCCATCCCAATGATCCGGGCTTTCGTGAAACAGCTTTTCGCATTCATTTGCGCCTTCCAAAGCTAAACAAACACTACATCAGAACGAGGGACGTTTCTGGGGCAGGTCAGTTTGTCCCCTTTCGCGCAGGCCGATGTGCCCGAGGCCCGAGGTGTTATCTTTGATATCTCGGCTAACGCATTGGAAAGTGAACATACCTGCGGGATCTTTCAAAAGCCCGGGTCGAAGTGGATGAAAAGCAATCCGTTGCTGTGGCGGCTTTGGGGTTGGTCCCCGGTATGCCCGCAGAGTTGTTCGTAAGCACAGGCGAACGCGCAGTGATTGCTTATCCGGTACAACCTATCAGCGAGTGTCTGGCCCAAACGTTTATCGAGTAAACGGTTTTACAAGACTTATAGCTTTAAACTGTTGTGTATCGAGTGTTTTAGTGTGTGAGCGATGGTCTGCGCCCCTGTTCCGGGCGCGGGCCATCCCTTTGGTGGGTTACACCCCATAACGAGCAAGAAACATGTCAACGGCCTGAGCGGCGACCTGATCTATTTCATCCTGGGTGAAAGTGTTCTGAATGCCAAAAGCCGCCCGGGTCCAGATCCGCACTTTGCACAGTTCGGAAAATTGCTCGGCGGCGATATGTACATCTTCAATGGCCAATTCGCCTTTGGCCACGGCCTTTTCCAGGTACTCGGCCATCTGTCGCTGACCATTTTGTGGCCCAGCCTCATAGAAAGCGCGACCTAGTTCGGGGAACCTGTCGCGTTCGGCAACGCAGATCCTGAATACCTGTTGCGCGAAATCTGACACAAGAAAACTGGTCAGCTGTGTCGCCGTGATCTGAAGCACTTCACGAGCAGGTTTGGTTTCGTCGATCATCGAGATGACCCGCTCGGCCATCAGGCAGCATTCTGTTTGGGCAACTTCCATGAACAAAAGGCGCTTATCAGGGAAGTAGCTGTATAGCGTTGCTTTTGACACGCCAGCCGCGCGGGCAATGTCATCTACACTTGCACCTTCAAACCCGTCCGCCATGAAAACCTCTCGGGCCCCGCGCAGAACCTGGTCGAATTTTCGGCCGGTGCGCAGGATGGTGGCGGTCTGGGTCATGTCGTCTCCTTGATCGATAACTACACCAGCTTATAAACCGTTCGGTTTAGATACAACGATTCTCGGATACTTCAGCGAATCCGACGGTGCATTTGCTTTGATGTCGGGTACTTGCAGCGAGTTCAAACCGTGCTAGGACTTGGCCCATGCTCGACATCTTTTTGCGCACCCTTCCGTTTTTCGCGATTATCGGCCTGGGCTTTTGGGCGGGGCGCACACGGTTTTTCACGGCTGAAGCCACGGCATATCTGACCAAGTTCGTCTTTTATTTTGCGCTTTCGGCGATGCTGTTTCGCTTTGCAGCCACCCTACCCTTTGCCGAGATTTTCAATGCCCGGCTCATCCTTGGATATCTGCTGGGAACCGTGATTGTATATGTGCTGGCGACGGTCGTCGCGTGGCTGCGTGGGCTCGATATTCCGACCGCCGCGGTCGAAGCTCAGTGCGCGGCCATCGGCAATGTCGGGTTTCTGGGACTTCCCATGCTTGCTCTTTTGTTCTCTCAGGCTGCGATTGGGCCCGTGATGCTGGTCCTGACCGTCGATTTGGTGGTGTTTTCATCCCTTATCGTGATCTTGATCAATGGCGGCCGTGACGGAAAGCTGACTCCGGCCACGTTCAAGCTGATCGGAATGGGTTTGGTCAGGAATCCCATGATCGTATCCATCTCAGCCGGCCTCGTCTGGTCCTGGCTGCAAATACCTGTCCCTGAACCTCTTGGCGATTTTCTGACCATTCTCGGTGGTGCCGCAACTCCCGGAGCATTGTTCGCTATTGGCGCATCGTTGGCTCGCAAGTCGGCTGAACGTGTCCAGATCGCCGCTTGGTTAAGCTTTTGCAAACTGGTGATCCACCCGGCCTGCGTTGCGGTTGCTCTGATTTGGCTGATACCGATTGATATTTTCCCGGCAACTGTTGCCATCGCAGCAGCCGCTTTGCCTGTTGCGGGCAATGTTTACATGCTGGCCGCGCATTATGGAATCGCCCCGCATCGCGCGTCAGCCGCAATCCTTCTATCCACAATCGGCAGTATTCTCACCGTGCCAATGGTGATCGCCTGGATGGGCGCATTCTGACTTTCACCTTTCGAAAAAATCTCTCAACGAAGGCGCGCAGACTTTACGCCGGGTCTGCTGATCGTTAGCCATGTTGCAACTCTAAAATAAGGACGGTGCCTGATGGAAACCCTTTCGGAAAATGCCTGTTTTGGCGGTGTGCAGGGCGTGTACCGCCACGCCTCCTCGTCGTGCAAGTGTGACATGACTTTTGGCCTGTTTCTTCCAGCCGAGGCTAAGGACGGGCCGGTTCCGGTTCTTTGGTATTTGTCGGGATTGACCTGCACCCATGAAAACGCGATGACCAAAGCCGGGGCTCAGGCGTGGGCTGCGGAACAAGGGATCGCCGTGATGTTTCCGGATACGTCGCCGCGCGGTGAAGGCGTCGCGGATCATGAAGATTACGATCTGGGTCAGGGCGCAGGTTTCTATGTGAACGCGACACAGGAACCTTGGGCGCCGCATTTCCGGATGTGGGACTATGTTGCCGAAGAGCTGCCCGCCCTGCTGTTCGAAAACTTCGCCATCGACAGCGAACGCCAGGCCATTACGGGCCATTCCATGGGGGGGCACGGCGCCCTGACACTTGCCATGGACCTGCCCGGACGCTTCCGTTCGGTGTCAGCCTTTGCGCCGATCTCGAACCCGACCGGAGCGGATTGGGGCCGCAAACAGCTGAGCGCCTATCTCGGTGACGACGAAGCGCTTTGGGCAAAACACGATGCGTCTTTGTTGATGAAGAAATCCGGTTTCGACGGTCCGATCCTGATCGACACCGGTGCAAACGATCAGTTCATGGATCTTCTGCGTCCCGAAGCGTTGGCGCAAGCCATCGCCGAACGTCGCCAGCAAGCGACATATCGCTTCCAGCCGGGTTACGATCATTCGTACTTCTTTGTGTCCACGTTTATGGAAGATCACATCATCTTCCATGCCGAGGCACTGTACGGAGACTGAGGGATGAACAAATACGATTACGACCTGATCATCATAGGGTCAGGGCCTTCTGGGCGTTCTGCGGCAATTCAGGCGGGCAAACTGAAACGGCGCGTGCTGGTCATCGACCGCAAAGACCGTTTTGGTGGCGTCTCTGTCCATACCGGTACAATTCCGTCCAAGACCCTGCGCGAAACGGTGCTGAACCTGTCGGGCTGGCGCGAACGCAGCTTTTACGGGCGTTCATACCGGGTAAAGGATCAGATCCGGGCAGAGGATCTGAAAGCCCGACTGCATATGACCCTCGACCACGAGGTCGACGTGTTGGAGCATCAGTTCAACCGGAACCACGTCGAAACTCTGGACGGTCTGGCCAGGTTTGTCGGACCGCACGAAGTAGAAGTCGCAACCGATGCCGGAGAAACAACGCGCGTGACGGCCGCGAAGTTCCTGATTGCGACAGGCACGAAAACCTATCGCCCGGATTATGTTCCGTTCAACGGCAAGACGGTGGTGGATGGTGACGAATTTCTGGAAATGGCAGAGATTCCGCGCTCGCTGGTTGTCATCGGTGCCGGGGTCATTGGTGTGGAATATGCCACGATGTTTTCAGCCCTAGACGTGCGCGTCACGCTGATTGAACCCCGCGACACGTTTCTGGATTTCATCGACAGCCGGTTGATCCACGACTTTACGCATCAGATCCGGGAAAACGGTGTCGACCTGCGTTTGGGCTCGGCTGTCGAGAAGATTGAAGACGCCGGCGAGCATGTGGAAGTGACCCTCGACAACGGTCGCCACGTTCGTGCTGAAATGCTTCTGTTTGCGGCCGGACGCATGGGGGCGACGTCCAAACTCAATCTGGATGCCGTCGGGCTGGAGACGGACCATCGCAACCGGATCAAGGTCGACCGCAAGACCTATCAAACGGCTGTGCCGCATATCTATGCCACGGGCGATGTGATCGGACATCCGTCGCTGGCATCGACCTCTTTGCAACAGGGGCGCGTGGCTGCCTGTCACGCGCTTGAAACGCCCACGCTGCCGGAAAGCCCGTGGTATCCGTACGGCATCTATTCAGTGCCCGAAATATCAACCTGCGGAATGTCGGAAGAAGAATTGCAGGAGCGCAACATCCCCTACGAGGTCGGTGTCGCGCGATTCCGCGAGACGTCACGCGGGCATATCATGGGGCTGGAACACGGCATGTTGAAAATGCTGTTCTCGCTCAAGACCCGCAGGGTGCTGGGTGTCCAGATCGTCGGTGAAGGCGCGACTGAACTGATTCACATCGCGCAGGCCGTGCTAAACCTGAAAGGTACGGTGGACTACTTCGTTCAGAACACGTTCAACTACCCGACACTTGCCGAAGCATATAAAATCGCGGGCCTGGATGCGTTCAACCGCATGCCCATACCCGAGGAATTCAAGGTCAAAAAGAAACCAGCGGAACCGGCAAAGAAAGAGGCGAAGAAGGCGTGACGACGCTTTATGTCGATGGCGATGCCTGCCCTGTAAAAGCCGAGGCCGAACGGGTCGCGACCCGGCACAAAGTGCCGATGGCGCTGGTGTCCAATGGCGGGCTTCGACCATCGGCCAACCCGCTGGTGCAGGTCATTGTCGTTTCCGACGGCGCCGATGAGGCCGACAAATGGATTGCCGAACGTTGTGGAGCGGGGGATGTCGTCATTACGTCCGACATTCCTTTGGCTGCAAAATGCGTCGAAGCGGGCGCACGCGTGCTGCGCCCGAACGGTGAAACCTTCACGGCGGCGAATATTGGTCAGCAACTGGCCATGCGTGATTTGATGGCCGATCTGCGCGCAGCCAATCCGTTGGGAACCGGCGGCGGCGGGCGGCCCTTCGGCAAGACCGACCGCTCGCGGTTTCTGGACGCCCTGGAACGGGAAATACGTGCTGCCAGAAAGGGATGATCTTTCCTTTTGCCCGATCAAATACTGACCCGAATTCCGAAACGCCCGTTTACAAGTACCTCATTAGAACGCACCCTGTGCTTGAATTCCGATCAGGCTTTTCGAATACGGAGACTGCGTTATGAAAGTACAAGGCACCCATTATCGGTCTATTTGGTGGGACAAACCGGCAGGCGAGGTCCGGATCATCGACCAAAGGTGGTTGCCGCATGATTTTCGGGTCGTGACCCTGAAAACGCTTGATGAATTTGCAGCTGCGATACGGGATATGTGGGTCAGGGGCGCACCTTTGATTGGCGCGACCGCTGCGTTTGGAATTGCCGAGCAGATGTCTCGGGACAGCTCCGAAGCCTCCTTTGACGCCGCGTATGACGTTTTGCATGCAACCCGACCCACGGCAATCAACCTGCGCTGGGCATTGGACAGATGCCGAGAAGCGCTGATGCCGCTTGCTCCGGGTGATCGTGCCGAGCGCGCCTGGTCGCTGGCGCAGGAGATTGCAGACGAAGATGTCGAGATCAACGCCGCAATCGGCCGCCACGGGTTGGAACTGATCAAGGATATCGCCGCCCGAAAACCCGCCGGTGAGCCGGTACGGTTGTTGACTCATTGCAACGCGGGATGGCTGGCGACTGTGGATTGGGGCACGGCCACAAGCCCGATGTATCACGCGCATGACGCGGGCATCCCCCTGCACGTCTGGGTGGATGAAACCAGACCGCGCAACCAGGGCGCGCTGACATCCTGGGAATTGGGCGAACATGGCATTCCCCACCGTTACATCGTGGACAATGCCGGCGGTCATTTGATGCAGCACGGCCTGGTTGATTTGGTGATTACGGGCACGGACCGAACCACGGCCCAAGGTGATGTTTGCAACAAGATCGGGACTTATCTGAAAGCTTTGGCTGCGCGGGACAACGGTGTGCCATTTTATGTCGCCCTGCCCTCACCCACGATTGACTGGACCGTTCGCGACGGTGTGGCTGAAATCCCGATCGAGGAACGTGATGCCAGGGAAGTCACTCATGTCATGGGGGTTGATGAGCAGGGGAGTATCTCGGATGTACGCGTGACGCCGGATGGCACGGAAGGTGGCAATCCTGCCTTTGATGTCACCCCAAACCGGCTGGTGACGGGGCTTATCACCGAGCGCGGCGTCAGCGAGGCTTCTGCCGACGGGCTTGCCCGGTTGTTTCCCGAACGGGCTGGTTAACACTTTGTTTAGCACAGTCCTGAATTGTGCAATCGCCCATGCGGATCATGCACCCGCTTAACTTGCTGAGAATGAATGATGATTGAAAACTGGTACAGGGCCGACGAGGCACGGAAATGGCGGGATCGGGCCGGAACAGATCCCGCAGATCAGGAGCTGGGCGAACGTGTCTATACCTCGCGGCTGATCGGTCAGAACCCGGACCTCCTGATGCACGGAGGAGGCAACACGTCGGTCAAGCTGGAACGCCCTGATCTGTTCGGCGATCCGCAGCGCGTTCTGCATGTCAAGGGATCTGGGTGGGATCTGGACAGCATCGAGGCGCCGGGCCTGCCAGGTGTGTGGCTTGATCCTTTGATGAAACTGCGCGCATTGGACCATCTGTCAGACGCGCAGATGGTCAATGTTCAGCGCGCCAATCTGTTGGACTCGGGTTCACCGAACCCCTCTGTGGAAACACTGTTGCATGCATTTCTGCCGCATAAATATGTGGATCACACGCACGCGACACCCTTTCTGGTGCTCGCCAATCTGCCAAATGCCAAGGATGTCTGCCGCGAGATTTTTGGCGACCGATTGGGCATTGTGCCCTATATCATGCCTGGCTTCGGGCTGGCCAAAAAGGCGGCCGAGGTGTTTGACGAAAACCCGAATGTCGAAGGGCTTCTGCTGCTTCAGCACGGGCATTTTACGTTCGGCGCGACGGCGCAGGAAAGCTATGACCGGATCGTGGCGCATACCAACGAGGTTGCTGCCTATTTCGGAATGAAGGACCTGACGACAATTGGCCGTCGCGATCCGGCTGAGAATCTTGAGGTATTGCCGATCCTGCGCGGGGTCATCGCCGAAGTGGCGGCTCAACGGGATGACCCGATGCCGGTTTTTGACCTTCGCAACGGGCCGGAAGTGATGCGGTTTTTTGATCGTCCGGACATTGATACACTGGCCCAGCGGGGCATGGCGTCGCCGGATCATGTATTACGGACAAAAGGCTGCCCGCTTATATTGCGAGCATCGGATTTGTCTGGGGGCCGGGCGCGGATCAAGGCGAAGGTCGCAGAGTTTGCCAAAGACTATCAGGAATATTTTGAACGGCAGGCCCCGCAGGCCGACGAGCCCAAGAAACTGCTGTCCCAAGACCCCAAGCATGCTTGGATCGAGGGCGTTGGGATCATTGGAATAGGCCCAAACGCGAAGGCTGCCTCGACAGCGGCGGATCTTGCGGAGCAAAACCTGCGAGTCCGATCAGTGGGCGAAGACGCGGGCGGGTTTTTCCCTATCAATGAAAAAGATCGCTTTGATTGTGAATACTGGTCGCTGGAACAGGCGAAGCTGGGCAAGAGCTCACCACCTCCGCTTCAGGGTAAGATCGTGATGGTGACTGGCGGTGCAGGGGCGATAGGCCTGGCGACAGCCAAGGCCTTTGCCGATGCCGGTGCAAATGTCGTTCTGGTGGACCGGGATGAAGGCGCGTTGGCCGAGGCCAAATCGACCCTTGGCACATGGCATTCGACATACACTTGCGACGTAACCGAAAGAGGCGCCGCGGATGCCGCAATAGCCGCGGTGATACACCGGTTTGGTGGGCTCGATGTAATGGTGTCAAATGCCGGGGCCGCGACCTCGGGCGCATTGCTGGATCTTGGCGAAGAGGAATTCCGTGCTGCTTTTGAACTGAATTTCTTCGCGCACAAGGCATTTGCGATACAGGCTGCCCGAGTTATGCAAGCTCAGGGCCGCGGCGGTCAGATCCTGTTCAATATCTCGAAACAGGCGATCAACCCGGGCCGGAACATGGGGGCCTATGGTACGCCAAAAGCCGCCACCCTGTTTCTGTTGCGCCAGTTGACGCTTGAATTGGCCGAATATGGAGTCCGTGTGAATGGGGTGAATGCAGACCGAATTCGGTCTGGCCTGCTGACGGATGGGTTCATTCAGGAACGCGCTGCCGCACGTGGCGTTTCCGAGGAGACCTATATGTCAGGCAACCTGCTGGGCCGCGAAGTCGAGGCAAAGCACGTCGCAAATGCCTTTGTTGCATTGGCGCTGATGGAACGCACCACCGGTCATGTCGTGACGGTGGATGGCGGCAACACCGAAGCCGAACTTCGGTAACGCCTTTGCCCGATTGGTTCCCTGCCTGTGGTGTACCGATGTGCCTCAGGCAGGAACTGCGGATCGGTCTTCACGGATCGGCAGGTGTACTATCGCGCTGAAGGCACCGATCGCGACTCCGATCCACCAAACCATGTTGTAGTCGCCATACTGGTCATACATGCGACCGCCAAGCCAGACGCCCAGGAAGCTGCCGATCTGGTGGCTCAGGAAGATAAAACCATAGAGCGTGCCCATATAGCGCAGACCGTAAAGATGCGCGACGAGACCTGAAGTCAGCGGCACGGTAGCCAGCCAAAGCGATCCCATCATCAACGAGAATACGATGACCGTAAGTGGTGTGATCGGGAACAGGATGAACAATGCCGCGGCAATCGTCCGGCACGTATAGACTGCGGCCAGAAGGTATTTCTTGGGAAAGTGATTGCCGGCCCAACCTGCTAGAAGCGTACCGCCGATATTGGCCAGACCGATCAATGAAATCGACACCGCTCCAAGCGCCGATGTGGAGGTGATACCGATGGAATGCAGTACACCTCCGGGCTGGATTGGCCCGCACATCTCGGTTACGAAAGCCGGGAAATGCGCGGTGATGAAGCCCAGTTGATATCCGCAGCTGAAAAACCCCAGAAAAATGAGAGCGTAGGAAGGATCGCGGAACGCCTTGCCCAGTATCTCGCTCATGCTTTCTTCCAGCGCAGCCTTCGAGATCGTCTGTGGTGCGCGCATAAAGGGCAAGGTCAACACAAGCGCAAGAATCGCCACGGCGAACACGACAAAGACGTGCTGCCATGGCAAGAATGACAGCAGCCATTCCGCCGTTGGCGCCCCCACAACCTGCCCAAAGCTGCCCGCGGCGGTAACGATGGCAAGCGACATGGACCGGTTTTCGTCGGCAGACGCGCGACCGACGACCGCCAGAACCACACCAAACCCGGTCCCGGCGATACCGAAACCCACCAGCCACGCATACATCTGATGTTCGAACGGTGTGACAGACCACGCTGTCAGCACCATGCCGGCCGCGTAGGTGAGAGCGCCAAGAATGATGGCTCGTCGGTCGCCTACCTTTTCGGCAATAGCGGCAAAGATCGGCTGTCCGATACCCCAAGCCAGGTTCTGAATTGCAATCGCCATTGAGAAATCGGTCCGCAGCCAGCCGAACTCAACCGCTATCGGAATCTGGAATAAGCCGAAAGAGGCGCGCACGGCGAAACTGACCGTGACGATGATGCATCCAACAATCAGGATCGGATTCAACAAGCGGGCGTATTGGGGCATTGGACCTCAGGCATTGCGTCCGAAGGACCGTATTAGTTTTGGTGTCAGCGTCAATTCAGCAGATTTGCGGTCACGGATATACAAAATTGATGTTTCGCCAAAAATGGCTTCTTTTCAACGGGCGAGGTGACGGGTAAGGCTCAGATTCATGACGGATCTAATTTCGCTCTACGAGGCCCGCATCGCGGATGGAACCCTGACACGCGACGACGCGCAAGAGGCCGTTCTGCCTCAATTCGAACGTATCCGAGCCGCTTTGTCCGAGCCGGTCAAACGCGGGTTCTTCCGCAAGGCACCTCCGCCCCCCAGAGGACTGTATCTATGGGGCGGTGTCGGGCGTGGAAAATCGATGCTGATGGATATGTTCGTCGATACGCTGGGCGACATCCCGGCACGGCGTGTGCATTTTCATGCTTTCATGCAGGAAATCCATGCTGGAATGCACAAGGCACGACAACAAAATGTAGAGGATGCCCTGGCACCAGTGGCGAAGGAGGTGGTCAATTCAGTTCGCTTGCTCGCATTTGACGAAATGCAGATCACCGACATTACGGACGCAATGATTGTCGGGCGGCTGTTTGACTTGCTGCACGAGGGCGGCGTAGTCGTTGTAACCACGTCGAACAGGCATCCCGACGATCTGTACAAGGATGGGCTGAACCGGCAGCTGTTCCTGCCTTTCATCGCCCATATCAAAGAGCAGTCGCAGGTGTGGGAATTGGTGTCACCCACGGATTACCGGCAAAACAGGTTGGAGGGTGCCCCGGTCTACTTCACACCGATTGGCCCAGAAGCCCGGCAGAAAATCAGAGAGGTCTGGACAGATCTTGCCGGTGGACCCGCAGAACCGCTTGTATTGCAAGTCAAAGGCCGTGCCGTTGAACTGCCAGCCTTTCGCAACGGAGTGGCCCGGGCTTCATTTTATGACCTGTGTGGGCGCATGCTGGGACCGGGGGATTATCTGGCGATTGCGGAAGAAGTGAAGGTGCTGGTGCTTGAGGATATCCCGCGCCTGTCGCGGAACAATTTCAACGAGGCCAAGCGTTTTGTCACCCTGATCGATGCGCTCTACGAAGCCAGGGTGCGATTGATCTGCTCGGCCGCGGCCGAACCCGAGATGCTGTATGTCGAAGGCGAAGGGACATTCGAGTTTGAACGCACCGCATCGCGCCTGCGGGAAATGCAGGATCAGGATTGGGGGCAACTTGGGCGCTGATCCGCCCGTATCGCCTGACCCACCCAAGACTATGTCAGCCAAATCAAGAGGCTGGAACGCGCCTACGCGTTTTCTTGCAGAATTTTTCCGGCCAGATAAAGCGAACCGCAGATCAGAACACGCGCCTGCGGGTCATTGTCCGTGATCACTTTCAATGCGTCCGCTACGCTGTCTGCGGTGGATGCGGGCAGGTTGACCTTGGTCGCAGCCGCAGCGGTTTCTTCTGCACTAAGCGTCGCCGCTTCGCCCGGAATGGAGACGGCTGTAAGGCTTGCGGCCTTCTCAGCAAGAGGTGCGAGATACCCGGTCACATCCTTGGTGTTGAGCATGCCGCAAATCATGTGCGTCGGTTTTGGTGGCAGATTCGCCAACACATCCGCCAACGCGACACCTGCGGCGGCGTTATGACCACCGTCCAGCCAAAGCTCGGCCTGCGGGGCCTGATCTACGAGCGGGCCGGATTTCAGACGCTGCATGCGTGCCGGCCATTCGGCTTTGGTGACAGCGGCTTCGTATGCGTTGTCGCCCATGTCCAGATGACGTAGAACTGCCAACGCTGCGCCGGCGTTCTGAACCTGGTGCGCGCCCAGAAGGTTGGGCAGAGGCACATCGCGTAAACCTGTTTCGTCCTGATAGATCAGGCGCCCGTTTTCTTCCTGCACGTGCCAGTGCTGCCCATGGACCAGCAAAGGCGCACCCAAACGGGCGGCGGTGTACTCGATGACCTCAAGCGCTTCGTCCTGTTGTGGGCCGACAATGCACGGAACGCCGGGCTTGATGATACCCGCTTTTTCCGCCGCGACCTTGCCCAAGGTATCACCCAGGAATTGTTCATGATCGATGGATACGGGTGTAATAACTGTGACGGTCGGGTTTTCGATCACGTTTGTAGCGTCCAGACGCCCGCCCAGCCCGACCTCGAGCAGTGTGTAATCTGCTTTGGCACGGGCAAAGGCCAGCAGGGCAGCACATGTGGTGATCTCAAAATAGGTGATGTTTTCGCCGCCGTTGGCAGCGTAGCATTCATCCAGAACCGCCGTCAGTTCTGTTTCCGAGATCAGCTCTCCGGCCAATCGGATGCGTTCATGAAATCGTGCCAGGTGCGGCGAGGTATAAGCGTGTACCGAGCGTCCTGCCCCCTCAAGCCCCGCTCTGATCATCGCCTGAGTCGAGCCCTTGCCGTTGGTGCCGGCAATATGAACGACCGGCGGCAGTTTGATTTGAGGATTGTCCAGCGCCGCCAGCAAACGCCAAACGCGGTCCAAGGTCAGATCAATGATCTTGGGATGCAGCGCCATCATCCGGTCGAGGATGGCGTCAGACGTCTTGGCCGTCATTTCGGATCTGTCTCTTCCACTGGGGCCTCGATTGCGTCGGCTGGTTCCGGTGCGGGTAGATCACCCTTGATCGCAGGGTGCAGCTTCATCAGCATGCGCGTGATGGTGATCAACTCGTCACGCAATTCGGTACGTTTGGTGACACGGTCCAGCATACCGTGATCCAGCAGGTATTCGGCGCGCTGAAAGCCTTCGGGTAGTTTTTCGCGAATCGTCTGCTCGATCACGCGAGGTCCGGCAAAGCAGATCAGCGCATTGGGTTCCGAGATGTGGACATCGCCCAGCATCGCATAAGATGCAGTGACCCCGCCAGTCGTCGGATGAGTCAGAACAACGATATATGGCAGGTTGGCTTCTTTCAGCATCTCAACTGCCACAGTGGTGCGCGGCATCTGCATCAGGCTGAGGATGCCTTCCTGCATACGGGCCCCACCGGCAGCCGAGAAAAGGATCAGAGGACGCTTGAGTTTTACCGCTTCCTGCGCGGCAGAGATGATCGCGTTGCCGATATACATCCCCATCGATCCGCCCATGAACGAAAAGTCCTGGGCTGCGGCCACGATTGGGGTGCGGCCAATTTCACCCAAGGCGACCAGCATGGCTTCCTTTTCGCCGGTCTTTTTCTGCGCTGCTTTCATGCGGTCGGGATATTTCTTCTGATCGCGGAATTGCAACGGGTCGTCTTTTGGGGTGGGCACCTCAACCTCGGCAAAGACTCCGCCGTCAAACAAGTGCTTGAACCGTTCACGCGGCGTGATCGCCATATGGTGGTCACACTGTGTGCAGACATTCTGGTTTTCCGCCAACTCGCGATGGAACAGCATCGTTCCGCATTCGTCGCATTTGTGCCAGAGGTTTTCGGGCACTTCGCGGCGTGAGAAGATCGAGTTGATCCGGGGGCGGACGTAGTTTGTGATCCAGTTCATGTCGGAACCTTGGCTTGTGCGGTGTTGACGTCAAATAGGACGCCACGGAAGGAATTGCAATCAACGCCTGAGCGCAAGTCGCGCGGCCAGCCAGCAAACGAACATCACAGCCAGGTCCACCAGAAGCCAGGGACGAAGCTGCTCGGCGTCAGATGCGTCGAACGGAAGGGTAAACAGGGCCAGCCCGTTCAGGTTGTCAGGCAACGAGATGAACAGCAACGCAATGATGTTGTTGAAAAAATGCAACGCAATAGCAGGTCCCAGTGTTCCAGCCCGGGCCGTCAGGTCCGACGTCAACAGACCAAAAACGCAAGCCCATAGCGCAATCAGCAGCGCATTGTCGCCAGCCATGTCGGGCGTGTAATGTCCAACGGCAAACAGGATGGAGGGTACCCCCATCCAGATAACAGGAGATTGGAATCTGGCTGCCAGAGTTTGCTGGATATACCCCCTGAACAATAGTTCTTCGGCGCTGGTCTGTACCAGAACAACCAACGCCGAAACCGGCAACAGAAGAAGCCAGGTCGACAATGGCAGGTTCTGCGATAGAGACCCGCCGAAGCCATAAGGCGGCAGCGAGAACCCGACCACACCCAAAATAAGAAGTGCTTTCAACACTTTCAGGAATTGCCCCGCTGCCAATCGGTACCCGCCGATGATAGACGCCAAAGACCTTTGCTGAACTTGCCGCGCGGCGACTGCCACGCCTAGAATGATGAAACCGAAACTGGCCAACAGCAACAGCAGCGCGAGGGGTGAACTGCCCATCAAAAGCGTCTGCGCCCAGCTTTCCGGCCCCATCCCGGCGATCACGGTAAAAAACACGATATTCAGAACGCTGACCAGCACTGCAACCAGCAAGAGCCCCAGCAACAGGCGCCAGATTTCCGGTTTGGCGCGTGCCGTTTCGACCAAATTGCTATGAGCGGTATATGCTTTAGGCATTTTTATCCGTGCTTTCCGGAGTCACCTGATCCGCAATGGCAGGGAGCAGCTCCTCAGGGTTCTGTGCTGCGTTGATTCTTGTGGACAGCGTAGTCAGATACCCCGCGACAGTCTGCAGCAATTGTGTTGCAACCGAAGCGTCGCTTTCGACCACGGCACGCAGTTCCTCTGCACCGATACGCAGGAAACTACAGTCTTCGATGGCGACCAGATCCAGTTGTCTGGGTTCTCCTGTAATGATGGATAGATCACCGATCAGACGCCCGGGCTCGATGATCGAGATTGGGCGTTTTGTTCCATCATCCGCAGGCCAGTCCAGTCTGGCCCGACCTGAGATGCACAGATACGCCGCGTCCGGTGCCTGACCACGCGAGAAGATGACTTGCCCAGCTGCCGCCTCGTACCATTGCGCTGAGAAGGCCAGCAGTCGCTGGTTGCGACCGTCCACGCCGGAAAACAACTCGGTGGCGGATAGGATTTCAAGCTTTCGGCTCAGGTCGTCCGAAGTGCTGTCTTCTTTTGTTGAAGAAGTGCGTGATACTCCGTCGATACGACCTTCTTTGATTTCCACAAACAAATCATAAGCTTCGGGATGTGCAAAGTGATCTTCCATAAAGATCATAATGGAATCCGGCAGCAACTCCCGTAGCTTCAGGCGGGTGCGCAGTCGGCTTTCAGAATCGTGACTTGCCAGAGCCTTATCCAAAATCAGGATGTCAGGACGCTTGATACCGGCGCGAGAGAAAGCGGCACGTTCCTGAAAGACGGTCGGCAGATTGTTCCCGCCCAGACCCGTTGGCAGATCATAAATGATGGCCGCTGCCCGGCGTCGCAAGCCGGCTTCGTTCATGGCTTCGGCCACGACGTCTTCTATGTCGTCTGCATGTGCACCTGCCATCAAAGACACCCGGCCGTAGATCGCATTTTCCAATACTGTCAGGCGTGGCACATAGATATCCGGCGCAACCGTTATGAACATACCACCCATCGCATCCCGCAGCCGCTTGGCCTGACTTTTGCGAATGGCAAGAATCTTTTCCTTGTACTCGTCCGGAAAGTCCGGGCCGATCTGTTCTGCCGTCAACAGGAACGGCACCGTCAATAGCAATGCACGCTCCTGATCGCTCACAGCCATATCACCTTTGGCTTTGCGCCGTTCTTCGATATCCAGCAAGTTGTGATACATGTCCTTGGACATACCAAGCCTTAGGAAAAGCGGGTGATCCGCTCCGTCCCTCCCGAAGGTCTTGCTGAGCGTATCCATAACGGCCTGAGAGATACTAATCACGTCGTCAGCCAGATCATGGGCGCTGAGCATCTGAACGAACCGTTCGTCACCTGCCAGAATGTCCGGAGATATGTCCCTGGATGGTGCCGCGAACAACAGGTTGCCGCCCAGCGGAACTGCCGGGTTGAAGCGATCGGGGTCAAACCGGTACACATAGCGGTCAAGCCCCTTTTCCGCCAGGCGCTTGGCGATTGTCCCTCGTAGATTGACCACTTCCTGTGCCAGAACCGGGTGAATTTCGGGGTCAAACTGCGTACGCAATGTGCGGCGGAACATGAACTCATCAATGCCCATCGCTTCCACTAGCTGGAACCACCAGTCACGTATGTCTTCGATATCGTCAAGGCCAGCGAGACCCGGATCAATCCATTCATCGCCCAGAGAATCCGGTGAATTGCCTGCACGAACAGCTTCGATCTGCCACCGTGTCGGGGCTTTGAGCGTTTCTGCTTCATGACGTGGGTGCGTCCGCAAGGGCATCATGAGGTTATCGCCCAACGTCCCGTCAAACAGGTACGGGCGCGAATAGGCATAGCCGATCCGGGCCGCAATGACGGACTGATGCAGGCCACGTAGATTGTGTCCGGCCATGATCACCTCGCCCTGCACCGGTAACACTTCACGTGTCAGGAGCTGCCCCAACGCACTACGCTCCGACGCGTGTGAAGACTGAATCGCGACACGCGCGCCACGTGGAATGGTCAGATCGAGATCTTCTAGAACGGTTTTACCATCAATATCGCGGACCGTCACATTTCGCAGCTCGATATCGCCAGTCAGACGCGGGATGGTTTCAGGTTCACCCTCGAACAGCTCTTCCGGTATCATGTTATCCGGAGCAAATCTCTCGGTGACGATCTCCCACCGCAAAGACATGTCCTGCACCTGGTTGTAATAGGTCAGCAGATCCTTCCATGGGCCGCTCAGATCCTTGTAGGCACCCAATGCAGCAACCAGAGCGCCTACGGTCACCTCACCGGTAATCGCCAGATATCCACCCACTGAATAAAACAGAAAGGGCGTTATCTGAGTAATCAGATTGTTGAGGAACTTCATGAAGAATTTTTTGTTGTAGATCTTGAAGCGGATCTCGAACAGGGTCCCCAACCGATGGCTGAATTGCGCCAGGCGATAGCGCCAACCGCCATTGGTACGCAGATCGCTGATACCCGCCGCAGTTTCGCCGATCTCCGAGCTCAGACGTCGAACTTCCTGAATGCGGTCCTTGTTCAGAAGATTGATCTGCCGCTGAAGCTTGGGGATCAGCCAGGCCTGAAGCGGGATCAGCGCGATACTGGCAAGTCCGAACCAAACACTTTGCATGAACAGGAATGTGACGATCGTCATCATCTGGCCGAACTGAAAAACCGGCTGTGCGATGGCATCCCCCATCAGGCCGCCCATCGGTTCGGCCTCGGATGTGATCATCGATACCAGCTCACCCTGGCTGGTGGTCGCGAAATAGGATTTCGGAAACCGCATCGAGCGCTGGATCAACGTATAACGCAGGCGCCGCAGCATGCGTTCCGCAAGGATGCCCTTCATCGTGTTGATGCGCATCTTCATCACACCACTTGCGATCACCGTCGCCAGGAATGCAATGCACAGTATCATCAGATACTGCACCTGCGTCACGGTGAAATTCCAGATGGTTACCGTGTCACCCGGCGCGCCGATTGCGTCGTTGATGATTTGTTTGGGCAATTCCAGCGAGGCATAAAGAAACGGGAACGACAAGACTGTCAGCAGAAGAAGAACAAGTTGCTGTTTCTTCGAATGTTTCCAAATGAAGGCAAATAAAGTGGACTCCATAACCTGGCCTTGTCATGAGCTAAACTGTTGCGTGGCTGTTTTTGGGGTGACCCACTTTGCAGGTACCAGACGGTAAGCACTGACCCTGTGTATTGCAAGAATAGACCAGTTCATATCCAACACGTCGCGCCTATCCAAATTATGGTCCGACCCCAACAGAAAACCGCAGGCTTTCGATAGCAATTTTGTTATTGCGGGTTTGTTCATGCTCTTCTCCTTGACTAACGACGGGCATTATCGGACGACGGGGCCATGAGCAGGATTCTGGGTCGCTATATTCATCGCAAGATTATGGGGCGTTGGCGCAAGGCCGCGCACCAGGCCCCGTATGCCACGCAGGCAGATTTGCGGTTGCAACGAGACCAGGCCCGCGGTTTGCGCAGGCATCTTGATCATTTGATTCAGCAGGCGGACAGCCGCCTTATCCGGCCAAAGGTTGGGTCCACGCAGTTTTCCAAGCCCCTCGGGACGGACTGGAGCTGTCGCCCCGACCTTTGGCGTGGCCCCCTGACGCAACCGGGTGTGGCTTCGGCCCCGCGAAAGGCCGTTCTGGATAGGCAGGTCAGCCTGTTCCACGATTGCCCGCATTCTGAAATTGCCGTGCGGCAGGTCCGCAACAGGGAAGGCAGGGATCTGGCCCCGTTCAGTCTCGTGGTCGAGGTTTTCAGCTTTGAAGGATCCTTTCTGTCAGTTTCGGTCGAATTACCTGAGGATGCAGTAGTTAACCTCACACGCGAGCACCTTGTGAGGGTGGAAACCCTGATCGAGTGTGAAAAGCCATCGAGCGTGTTCGCGCGCCTCAACATTCAGCACGGGCCCAATATGGAGCAAGTGTTGCGAAGCCTTGATCCCACTGAGGCGTCGAATGCGGTGGATTTTGATCTGGCGCACCTCCCCCTGAATGAGCGCAGGATCGAAAAAATCTGGCTGGACCTGATTTTTGAAATGCCCGAAATGAACCGCATAGTGGTGCGGGATCTTACGTTTTGCCGTTTTCATCGCGCCGACTTGTGAGAAGATCAGACATGACGCAAACCACGTTAACCTTCATTCGGTTCGAAAACGGAAGCTGGCAAGGCCATATTCAAGCCAGCAGTGAGCCGAGTCTAGAGGTCAGCTACCAGGGCGAAACCCTTAACAATGTTGACCTGTCGCCCGCAGAAGACGGATGGGATTTGCGCATACAGGTGCCTGTTGCCGCCCTATCCGAAGGCGTGCACACGTTCGTCATTGCAGACGCAGCTAATGCTGAAAAGCTGGGACACTTCACGGTAATTTCGGGTGAGCCTGCAGCAGATGATCTCAGGGCCGAAGTAGATTTGTTGCGTGCAGAGCTGGATATGCTGAAACGCGCATTTCGTCGTATCTGCCGGGACGGCTACTGATCCGTTCTGGCCTGTTTTTTCTATCCTTTTCACCGATTCCGTGCATCATGGTTGCATTCGAAACGGATCGTGCCCAGCCATGGACCGCAGCAGCATTGTCAAAGTCATCGCGTTGATGGTGACAGGATTTGGCATCGGTATAGATTTTACCGGTGCCCTCATGCTGGTGCCTGCAATCGAAAACGGCTTTGACGCCGATATCACCAGCACCCAATGGGTTCTGAACATCTATGCGTTGTTTTTTGCCATGACCATGGTCGCAGGCGGGCGGCTTGGCGACATGTATGGCCACCGCAGGATGATGCTTTTTGGCTTGTCGATCTTTCTGTTTTCCTCGGTCATGTGCTTTGTTTCGCCTAGCCTTGACTTCCTGATCGTTGCACGTGCGTTGCAAGGTATTGGCGCGGGATGCGTCTGGCCTTGCACTCTGGCGTTCGGGGCAACCAAGGTGGCGAAGCCTGAGCATCGGGCGTTGGTGATGGGGCTTATTCTGGCGGGTGTGACGACCGGTAATGTGTTTGGCCCGATGATTAGCGGGCTGGCTGTGAACCTGGGGGAGTGGCGGTACTTCTTCCTCGCCAATGTCGTCTTTTCCTGCATTTCGATGGCCACCGCGCTGATCCTGATGGAACGGGAAACCCATCACAAACAGGGTGAGCATCTCGACCTCGCCGGAATGGGTGTATTGTCCTTTGCCGTATTAATTCTGCTTTACGGTCTGGATGTGGGCGCGGATTGGGGGTGGACGTCCGTACCGTTGTTGATGCTCTTTTTCATCAGCGCTGCGCTTTTCATTCTGTTCCCGAAAGTCGAGCAACGCGTAACAGAGCCACTGCTTTTACCGCAGATGATGCAAAACCGCGAGTTTCGCATCACCCTTGGCCTGAACATGTTCAACGTGTCCGCGGCTTTTGTGGGGCTGCTGTATTTCCCGCAATACATGCAAAAGGTGCTGGGCTGGTCCACGTTTGAATCTGCACTGGGGTTGGCACCGCTAACCGTGTTGCTCGCGGTGGGGTCAGTCGTTTCAGGCACGCTTTACAATGATTTCGGCCCCAAGCGGTTACTGTTTTGGGGGTACCTGATTGCCACGATTGGGGCTGCGACGATTGTGGTGATGCCCAGCGATCTGGGATACTTTCGTATCCTGCCCGGCATGGCGATGATCGGACTGGGGGCAACCCTGACCGTCGGACCGTCCGGCACGGCTGCAATGTGTGCAGTGAAGCCGGAACGGGCTGGGCTGGTCGGCGGTCTGAGCTTTATGACCCATCTGGTTTATGGCGCAATTTCTGTCGCGTGTGCCACGGCCATTATGTACGTCGTCAGCCTGTCTGAGCTTCGCCAGTATGTGGTTGCTTCCGGTATCAAGTTGACGGAAGCAGAGCTTCGGACGATCAATGGCGGAACACTTGATACGCCGTCCGCCCACGCGGTTATCAGCCGGTTGTCATCCAGCGAAGCAGAGACGGTTCATCGGGCATTGTCGGCAGCGTTTGACAGCGGGATGAGTATGGCTTTCGTCTTTTCAGCCTTATCGGTCTCGGTCGGTCTCGTTCTGGCGCTGCTTCTCGATGAAAAGAAACTGCGCAGGATCGAAAGCTGAAGCCGGTCAGAAAGGGCTGCGACATGCGCAGCCCCTACAGTTTACTGTGACGGCCCGTTGGGGTTAAAGGCCGACAGCCCCTTCAGGATGTCGATAGCATAGGCCAGCTGGTAATCCTCTTCCCTCAACTCAGCCGTCGCCTCAGCCTTGGCGCGATCTTCTTCGATCTGGCGGATCTCATCTTCGCTCAGGCTGTCATTGTTGAGGCTGCCCCGCAGATCGGCCTCGGACCGCGAACGGGCGTTGGTTTCTTCCTCTTCCGGTTCAGGCGCCGGGCGGGGTTGTTCCACGATAATATCAGGGCTGACACCCAGAGCCTGAATCGACCGCCCTGATGGTGTGTAATACCGGGACGTGGTCAGGCGCATCGCACCATCACCCCGCAGCGGCATCACCGTCTGAACCGACCCCTTGCCGAAGCTTTTGGTGCCGACGACGATAGCGCGGCGATGATCCTGCAAGGCACCGGCAACGATTTCGGACGCTGAAGCCGATCCGCCATTTATCAGCACGACAATGGGTTTGCCTTCCGCCAGATCTCCGGGCGCAGCGTTGAACCGCTCACCCTCTTCCGGGTCCCGTCCACGGGTCGACACGATTTCACCTTCGTTCAGGAACGCATCCGAAACTTTTATGGCCTGTGTCAACAGCCCGCCGGGGTTGTTGCGCAGGTCCAATACGACACCATTGACCTTGTCGATGCCACCGGCTTCTTCGATCTGTTCCCGCAACCCTTCCTGCAGGTTTGGGAAGGTCTGATCATTGAAGGTCGTTACGCGCAGGACGACGCTAGTGCCTTCGGTGCGCGCACGAACGGCGGTCAGCTTGATCGTGTCACGGATAATGGTGACATCGAAGGGATCAGGCTCGCCTTCGCGCACGACGGTAATGACAATCTCTGAGCCGACCGGACCACGCATCAGATCGACCGCTTTGTCCAGCGTCAGGCCCAGAATGCTTTCTCCATCCACATGTGTGATGAAATCGCCGGCTTCGATCCCGGCCTCGTCAGCGGGTGTGTCATCTATGGGAGACACGACTTTGACAAAACCGTCTTCCTGCGTGACCTCAATGCCCAGCCCACCGAACTCGCCCCGAGTCTGCACGCGCATCTGTTCGGCATCATCGGGCGAAAGATAACTGGAGTGCGGATCAAGAGAGGTCAGCATGCCATCGATTGCAGCCTCGATCAGTTCTTCGGGCTCAACCTCTTCGACATATTGTGCGCGGATGCGCTCGAAAATGTCACCGAACAGGTCAAGCTGTTCATAGACGCTGGCCTTGTTCACGGCTTCTTGCGCCAGCAGGGGGCCTGCGATCTGCGTTGTAGCAAGAATGCCTGCCACCGTTCCGGCCAAACCGGCCATCACAAATTTCTTCATACTCGTTTATCCATCCTTGTCGGTCCGAAACCAAGTTTCCGGGTCCACCGGGCTGTTAACTTCTCTTACCTCTATATAGAGCGTTTCTGGGCGATCAGTTCCAGTGCCATCACCGCTTGTTGACAATATTGCGCCTATTTCCGGCGTTTCACCCGGCATCAGGCCAACCGGAGTGCCTTTTGGGATCACCTGCCCGGGTTGACCATAGACCTCTTGCAAGCCCGAAAACACGAACAACAGGCCCGGTTGCGGCTCCAGAATGACCAGGTTTCCCAGATCCAGCAATGGCCCGCGATAGCGGATCGTGGCCGCGGTTGGGGATGTTACAAGCGCACGGGAACGAGTGCCGATAACCAGACCTGCGCGGGTAACCCCTGTCGCGTCCGGCTCACCTGCCTTGCGAAGCACGACGCCTTGAACTGGCAAAGCGATCTGCCCTTTCTGGTCCAAGACACTTGCGTCGGATTCCATTATCTCACCTTCCGAGATTTCTGACAGGCCGCTTGCGAAGCCATCCAGAGTCTCGGTGGATGATATCAGAATGGCCGTGCGCACCGGGTCTTCAACAAATCGACGCGGCAAATCAGTGCGGTCGGCAATCGCTTCGCTCAACCGTGTGCGGGCCTCTTGCACACCGCTCAGTCCTTCTGTCAGAGTTTCCGAGGCGCTTTGCTGCAGAAGGCGCAGTGTCTGAACTTCGTTCAGGTCCTGTGCCAGCGCTTGCGCTTTTGCGTTGAGACCAGGCGTGACTTCAGAAAGTATCATTCCGGCCCGCGCCGCGCCCAATGGGCCTGAAGGGTGCAACATCAGCACCGGCGGGGCGGTCGTTTCAATGGTCTGCAAAACGCCAAGCAATTGCCTGACATCCTTTTCGCGCACGCTCAGTTGCGCGCTCAGTTGCGCTTCGCGCGTCGCAGCTTTGCGCAGACCATTCCGCATCGCGCTTAGCCCGGCCTCATAGGCCTGTATCGTTTCGGTCAACGCGCGCACCCGATCCCGGGCACCTTCGGCTTCAGTCAGAGAGATAGACGCCTGTTCCAGCATCTCTGCGGCTGCAAGTGCAGCCTGGGATGAGTCAGTCTGGGCCAGAGCCTGCAAGGTTGACAGCAAAAATAGTGCAAGGGCGGTCAGCCTCATGACAATAGGCTTTCTCCGGTCATTTCTGGCGGTTTGGGCAGGTTCATCAAGTCAAGCAGCGTCGGCGCCAGATCAGACAATCGACCTTGACGCAATCGCGCCCCTTCAGGTCCGCCAACCAACACAACGGGCACTGGGTTCAGCGTGTGCGCCGTATGTGCACCACCGGTTGCCGGATCAACCATCACTTCACAGTTTCCGTGGTCGGCGGTGATGATCATTGCACCGCCTGCCTTTTCCAAGGCAGCAACGACCTGTGCCAACCCTGTATCGACAGCCTCACATGCCTTGATCGCCGCTTGCAGATCGCCGGTATGCCCGACCATATCAGGGTTGGCGTAATTGGTCACGATCAGGTCATACCCTTGTTCAATCGCCTCGACAAACCTGGCTGTGACCTCAGCCGAGGACATCTCGGGCTGCAAGTCATAGGTCGCGACTTTAGGTGACTTGGGCATACAGCGATCTTCACCCTGTTCCGGGGTTTCCTTACCCCCGTTCAGGAAAAAGGTTACATGGGGGTATTTTTCAGTTTCAGCCAGCCGGAATTGACGTAATCCCTGCTTGGCCACCCATTCCCCGAGCGTGTTCTCAATCGCCCGTTTCGGAAAAACCGTGGTCATGTATGCGTTGTGACCGTCCGAATAATCCACCATACCCAGCAGCGCCGACAGTTTTGGCCGTGGCCCGGTTTCGAACTCTGCAAAGCCCGGTTCACCAATCGCGCGCAGAATTTCGCGAGCGCGATCTGCTCGGAAATTCAGACAGAAGAAGCCATCTCCGTCGACGACGCCTTCGTAACCTTCCAGTACGGTTGGCGTGATGAATTCGTCAGACTCCGACTGGTTGTAGGCGTGGTCCACGGCGCCATGTGCGGTGTTGGCCGCCCTGCCCTTGCCGTTGATCATCGCGTCGTAAGCTTCTGATACCCGCTCCCAGCGATTGTCGCGGTCCATGGCGAAATAGCGACCGCTCACCGTGACAACGCGGGCACCCTCGGGCAGCCGCTCTTCCAACCGGGACAAATAGGTCAGCGCAGATTTGGGGGCCACATCGCGCCCGTCGGTAACGGCATGAAGGGCGACAGGAACGCCGGCGTCCGTAATGGCCCTGGTTGCAGCTATGATGTGGTTCAGATGCCCATGGACACCACCGTCCGAGACCAACCCCATAAGGTGAGCCGTCCCCCCGGAGGCTTTGACCTTGGAAATAAAAGCCTGCAGGGCCTCATTGCCAAAAAATGAACCGTCTTCGATGGCCAGGTCAATCTGACCCAGATCCATGGCAACAACGCGACCTGCGCCGATATTGGTATGGCCTACTTCGGAATTACCCATCTGCCCGCTGGGCAAACCCACATCAGGGCCGTGCGTTACCAGCGTGGCGTGCGGGAATTTGGCCATGATCGCGTCAAAGGTCGGAGTGTTCGCCAGTAAAGGCGCATTCGCCTGCTTGTCGTCGGACAGGCCCCAACCATCAAGAATACACAGAACAACTGGTTTGGGGGTGGACATTGAAATTCTCCGATTACTGCTCTTAGGTCATCTTCTACCGTCTGGCTGGTAAGGGGTGAACCGTCTTTGGGTTAATTTGCGCAGAATTAATCAAGCCGCCGGGCGCCCAAGGTCTCCCGCTGGAAGACAACGAACCCCTGAACAACTCAATTAAAGGGCCTCATGTTTTGTTCGATGAAAACGCGGACAAAACTAATCTTTTAGGTAGCTTTTGTATGGCTGCGCCATGCGGTCGCGATACTTGACCGTCAGTTCCAACGGCGTGTCGTTTTCGTCGTAAATACCGATCATGATTCCTGTACCCCCACTTCGCGTCCGCATATCGACCAACTGCTGTTCGGATCGGGTAGTGCGCTGAGACGTGCGCCGCGCCCAGGCGAACAGGTGATCATACATCTGCGCGATAACATCCGAATGGTCCGCGCTGTCACCTAAATCGATCAGCTCATCCGGGTCGTTTTCCAGATCGAACAGGATCGGCCTGTACCCACCTTCGCAATGGATGAGCTTCCACTTTTCATTCGCGACCATGAACATCACCGCATCGCGAACAGATGCGTTCAGCCGCTGCGCGATCGGAGACGCGGAATAGTCGTACTCGCAGATTGCGACCGTTCGGGGCGTTTTGTCGGACTGACCATGCAGGATCGGCAGCAGAGAATACCCCTCGAGAATATGACCGGCTTTTTCACCGCCTGCCTGTTCCAGAAACGTTGGCGCCAGATCGATCGACTCGACCAGCGCGTCGCAGGTGGTGCCGCGCGTGAGGTCTGCTTCAGGTGACGGATCATAAATAATCAGCGGCACTTTGGTTGAGGCATCGTGGAAGAACGTCTTTTCACCCATCCAGTGGTCGCCCAGAAAGTCGCCATGGTCTGAGGTCAACACGATCATCGTGTCGCCCATCCGCCCGGTTTTCTCCATCCAGTCGAACAGGCGACCCATCTGGTCATCAGCTTGTTTGATTAGCCCCATGTAAGCTGGGATCACCGCCTCGCGGACATCCTGACGCGAAAATGCCTGCCCGACCTTGGTGTCCATAAAGGCCTTCAGGACGGGGTGTGCAGTCATTCGCTCGCCCTCAGAGCGGACCACGGGCACAACATGCTCTGGTCCATACATCGAAGCGTAAGGTTCTGGCACAACGTAAGGCCAGTGCGGCTTGATATAACTGAGGTGACAGCACCATGGTCCTTCATGGCTTTCCATGAACTCGATCCCACGGGTCGTCAGATATGGAGTTTCACTGTCCTCTTCTGCAATGTTTGCAGGCTCGGATGAATTCTTCAGGAACCAGCCTGACAGAACATTGCCATCGGCATCCAGACCGGAATTGGCAAAGTCATGCCAGGGGTTGTCGCTCTCGTATCCCTTGTCCGCAAGGTATTGGTTGTATTTCTTTGCCCCGTCCGGATCATAGAACCCATCCGGACCTTCGGCACGCAACCCGTCATCGCGTTCGAACACGTCAAACCCGCATTCCGCCACGCGGGCACCGATGACGCTGTCGGGCTCCAGCCCAAGACGGGCCATCCCCTCGGCATCCGCGGCCATATGTGTCTTGCCAACAAGCCAGCAATCCATTCCCGTTTTGCGCAGGTGGTCGCCCAGCGTGATCTCGCCCACTTTCAGAGGGATGTTGTTCCATGATGCACCATGGGAATGCACATATCGTCCGGTATAGGTCGACATACGTGAACTGCCGCAAATCGGGGACTGGATGTAGGCGCGGTCAAAGCGGACACCGCGCGCGGCCAGACGATCGATATTCGGAGTGTGCAGATGTGGATGCCCATAACAGCTTAGATAATCCCAGCGCAGCTGGTCGAACATGATGAACAGGATATTCTTTGCCTTGGCCAACGCGACGCCTCTCCGAAAGTCATGGGGACCTAGTTAGCCATTTCCGCCCGCAGAGCGAAGAAAAACTTGCTTCAGGTCTGCTGTTCCATTTGTTCCGGCATCTTCCTGGCACGTTTGCATTGCAATTGGTCGCGCAGCGGGCTGTCCGGGTCAACATCTTTTTGGCACACAACGCACTTATCAGCGCCCGAAATCGCGTTCAGGCCACCACAGCTGCCCTTGATGGTCTTACCCATCAGTATGACACCCAAAGACATACCGACCATGACAAGTGCCAGCAGAATAAATGCCAGAATAAAAGTGCTCATCTTGGTCCCTGCCTGTCAGTTGGTTCCCAAAGCGTCTTTGAACGCGGTGCTGTGCGACGTAATATAGGCATCTTCGCCGCCTGTCACATCCCGCGAAATGAAGTACACGGCAAGTTTATGCTTTTCCGCAATGTCCATTCCCTTCTCCTGACCCAAAGCCAGCATGGCCGTTGCCCAAGCATCCGCCAACATTGCGTTTTCCGCCAGAACCGTGACAGAGGTCGTGCGATGTGTGATCGGGCGTCCCGTGGTCGGATCGATGATATGCGAATAACGCACACCGTCCTGCTCGAAGAAATTCTTGTAATCACCCGAGCTGGCCATGCCACGATCATCCAGGGAAACGATCAATTGAATGCTTTGAGCACCCGTTTCAGGCTTTTCGATGCCAATGCGCCAGGCTTCGCCCTGCTCATTCTTTCCCTTGGCGACAAGATCACCGCCGATCTCGACAAGGTAATCGTCGATACCGGCATCCAGCAAAGCGCCGGCAACCGCATCGATGCCATAGCCCTTCGCAATCGCCGACAGGTTGATGCCCACTTGCGGATCAGATTTTGACAGAGTACCAGATTCGGTGTCGAGCGTCAGCAAACTGGCTTGCCCGACGCCGCTTAACGCGGCCTCGATTTCGGCATCCGATGGCACCGGATCCTCGGGCTTGCGCGGGCCAAAGCCCCAAAGTTCGATCAGCGGGCCCAGAGTTACGTCAAAGGTCCCACCGGTTTTTTCGTGCACGTCATTGGCTGCCGAAAGGACCAGCGCGAGTTCGTCTGAAACCGGAACCGGGGCTGTGCTGGTTGAAGCCGAAAAGACAGAAACCTCGGACTTTGGATCCCAGTTGGACATCTTGGCGTTGACCTCGGCCAGCGTCTCTTCGACCGCGGCGGCCAATGCGGCCTCATCAATATCTTCACCGATCGCGGTAATATTGAAGGTCGTGCCCATTGTTTCGCCCGACAGGCGAACCACCTCGGGTTCCTTGTCGAACAGACAGCCGGAAAGGAGGGTGGCAACGGCCAGTAAAGGCATAAGACGCATCGGTCGATCTCCGGGAAATTCTGTGCCCGGCATATGCCAGTGGCCCCGGCCAGAGTCAAACTGCGATCACATCTTTAGCGGCAGGAATCCCAGCACCAACAGGCCGACCCCCGCCGGCACGCCAAAGAACCACGCACGTTTTTGCCAACCCGGCGGCTGTTGCTTCCACGCCATGCGAAAATTGTGGCCGCATACGACAACCGCAAAGAAGATCAATGCCGCTATGGGTGGAGTAAGATAGAGTTCACTCAATAGCTTAAACGTCCTTTCCGAGCCCGCGTTTTTGCCGATCCGCGCAATTGCACACTATACAGGTCGTTTAGCTGCGCTAAGGTGAAAGGGAAAGACTTTGCAAGAACCACAAGGAGATTGCCCATGGCTCCAACCTCTTACCAGTCGCCCTCGCGCGGCGACAAGGCTGACAAGACGACGTACAGCCAGTCAGCGGAATCGAACCTGTCGCACTCGCAGACAACTGTGGCCAAGCTGCTTGAAGGTAAAGGGGACGCGGTTTTTTCGGTGCGCCCAAACGACACCATTCATTCTGTGGTCAACACGCTGAAGGAAAAACGGATTGGCGCTGTACTTGTGACGGATCAGAACGGGGTGTTGCAGGGGATTTTGTCAGAACGGGACATTGTCCGGCGGATGGCAGATACACCCGGCCAGACCTTGCCGCAATCGGTCGAAGACCTGATGACCAAGGACGTAAAGACCTGCACACCGGATGATCTGCTGAATGAAGTCCTGAAAACAATGACCGAAGGCCGTTTTCGCCATATGCCGGTGCTGCGCGACGGTAATTTATGCGGCGTTATCACGATCGGAGACGTTGTCCATTTCCGCCTGAAAGAGCTGGAATACGAAGCCCTTCGCATGAAGCAAATGATCGTCGGTTAATCGTCCATTGTTCAAACGGTTGAGGCGAACCGAACGCAGCCGGCGTTGATCTCGGCGGCTGTCAAACGACCCGAAGCGAAAGCCCCTGTGTCAAGAGACACCACCCGGTTCTTGACCCGGGGGAGGTCTACGATGGTGTGGCCATGCACCACCCATTGGCCATCGCTGCGTGCGAGCCTGGGAAACATGGGATGCCCCCAGAGGCAAATCTGTGGTTCCTGGACCTCAACCGGCTGTCGGGGGTCTAGGGCCGCATGAACAAATGTGACGTTGCCGCTGGTCCAGGTCAGGGGCCGATCGGCAAGCCAGTTGAGCAGGCTTTCTCCCATCTTGAGGCGAAGGTCATCCGCCAATTTTTGAACCTGCTGGTTTTCATTGGTATTATCAGGCGGTTTTAGCCCGAAAGACGCCAGCGTTTGCACGCCCCCGTTTTGAAACCAGAGCCGGGCATTGCATTCCGGCACATCCAGAAATCGCAATAGCATCTCTTCGTGGTTTCCAAGAAGACATTGAACACGACCTTCTGACGTCTCGCTCAGGTGACGCAGATGGTGCAACACCTGTGCGCTGTACGGCCCCCGATCGATGTAGTCGCCGACAAAAACCAGCGAGCACTGATCGTCCAGCCTGGGCAACAACGCCTGCAGCAAGTCCAGACGACCATGAATATCGCCCACGGCCGTCACTTTCGCAGCCGGAGCGATGTCGCAAGGCACTGTATCCGTTGTCTGCCCCGGTGCGCGGTCGAACCGCCGTCTGATCCAGTTCGTAATCATGCACGTTGATCCCTACCCTTCTCGTCAATTGGCGGCAATGAACAACTGATTGAATCGGCAAAGAGTTGACCAATGACGTCGGGATGTCCGATATGACTTTCGAAGTGGTCAAAAGTATTTGCCCCGATACCAGGGACAAAGTCTTTTGATCAGCAATAGTCATGCAGGGCGTATTGAGGGTTCTATGAAACGGGTTTTGATTACGGGCTCTGCGGGGTTCATCGGGTTCCATCTGGCGAAACTGTTGTTGGAGGAAGGGTACCGCGTGCATGGCTACGACGGGATGACGGATTATTATGACGTGGTCCTGAAGCAGCGTCGCCATCAAATTCTGCTTCAGACACCCGGCTTTACGGCAACCGAGGATCGGCTGGAAAACTATGATCGGCTGTTGCAGGTCGCCGAAGAATTTCAGCCGGATGTCATTGTTCATCTGGCGGCTCAAGCCGGTGTTAGACACAGTTTGGAACACCCCCGCAGCTATATTGAATCAAACGTCGTTGGAACTTTCAACGTGATGGAAATTGCGCGTCAGCATAAGGTGGAACATCTTTTGATGGCATCGACCTCATCGATATACGGTGCCAACGAAGAGATGCCGTTCACCGAGACGGAAAAAGCCGACACCCAACTGACCATCTATTCCGCGACAAAGAAGGCGAATGAGGCGATGGGGCATTCCTACGCGCATCTGTGGGACTTACCGACGACAATGTTCCGGTTCTTCACTGTGTACGGCACTTGGGGGCGGCCCGATCTGGCGTATTTCAAATTTGTTGCCGCCATCCTGGATGGCCGCCCGATCGATATCTACAATCACGGTGACATGTATCGGGACTTCACGCATGTCGAAGACCTTGTGCGCGGGATCAGATTGCTGATCGACGTGCCTCCGGTGCGGCCAGCCAGTCGTGATGACATCGTGGACGGTGACAGCCTGTCACCCGTCGCGCCCTACCGCGTCGTAAACATCGGCAACGGAGACAAAGTGCGTCTGATGGATTTCATCGAAGCCATCGAGCAGGCCGTAGGAAAGAAAGCCGTGAAGAATTTCATGCCGATGCAGTTGGGTGATGTATACGCCACTTGGGCTGACAACAGACTGCTACAACGACTGACGAACTATCGTCCACAGACAGAGCTGAGTGACGGTATCGCTCAATTCGTCGCGTGGTATCGGGACTATTACGGAAAATAGCGCGGGCCAGCCGCCAATTGAAAAAACCGGCGTGTTCAACGCCGGTTTTTCTTTGTTTCTTACCCACCAAAATCGTCGAGCATGATGTCTTCACGGTCCACGCCCAGATCCAGCAGCATGTTGATGACCGATTGGTTCATGATTGGCGGACCACACATGTAGTATTCGCAATCCTCGGGCGCTGGGTGGTTCTTGAGGTACTCTTCAAACAGAACGTTATGGATGAAGCCAGTATAGCCTTTCCAGTCATCCTCGGGCTGTGCGTCCGACAAGGCGACGTGCCAATCGAAATTGTCGAACTCTTCGGCCAATTGGTCGAAATCTTCAACAAAGAACATCTCTTTCTTCGACCGCGCACCGTACCAGAAGCTGATCTTGCGATCACGGTTTTCCAAACGCTTAAGCTGGTCAAAGATGTGGCTGCGCATCGGCGCCATGCCCGCGCCACCGCCGATAAACACCATCTCTTTTTGGGTTTCGCGGGCGAAGAACTCACCAAACGGACCCGAGATTGTCACCTTGTCACCCGGTTTCAAGTTGAAGATGTAAGACGACATCTGACCCGCCGGAATACCCTCTGAGCCCGGAGGGGGCGAGGCGACGCGGACGTTCAGCATGATCATGCCTTTTTCATCTGGATAGTTGGCCATCGAATAGGCGCGTTCGATCGGCTCATTAACGACCGAGTCGTACTGCCACAGATTGAAGCGATCCCAATCCTCACGATATTCCTCTTCCACGTCGAAATCGGTGTATTTCAACTGGTGTGCCGGAGCTTCGATCTGGATGTAGCCACCAGCGCGGAAGTTCACATCCTCACCTTCCGGAAGGTCCAGGGTCAGCGCTTTGATAAAGGTCGCTACGTTCTCGTTCGAACGAACGGTACATTCCCATTTCTTTACGCCGAAAACTTCTTCCGGAACTTCGATGTCCATGTCCTGCTTGACGGCAACCTGACAAGACAGGCGATCACCACACGACGCTTCGCGTTTCGTGATATGGCTCTCTTCGGTTGGCAGGATCGACCCGCCCCCCGAATGCACCCGCACTCGACATTGCGCACAGGTGCCGCCGCCACCGCAGGCCGAAGGAACAAAGAGCTTCTCGGCAGCCAGTGTCTGTAGCAGTTTGCCACCTGCTGGAACGGAAATGGTCTTTTCGCCGTTGATCGTTATGTTAACGTTGCCAGTCGAAACCAGCTTGGATCGGGCGGCCATGATGATGGCCACCAATGCCAGAACGATTAAGGTGAAAAGAGCTACGCCTAGGGTAAAGGTTTCCATCAACGCCCCCTTACAGTTTCACGCCTGAGAAGGACATGAAGGCCATGGCCATCAGACCTGCGGTAATGAAGGTAATGCCAAGACCTTGCAGGCCATCGGGGATGTCCGAATATTTCAGCTTTTCCCGAACTCCGGCCATTGCCGTGATTGCCAGCGCCCAGCCAAAACCGGAAGACAAGCCATAAGTCGCCGCCTCAGCAAAGTTGTAATCACGCTCCACCATGAACAGAGACCCACCAAGGATGGCGCAGTTTACTGTGATCAGCGGCAGGAAGATCCCCAGCGCATTGTAAAGCGGTGGGAAGTACTTATCCAAAACCATCTCAAGTATCTGCACCATCGCCGCAATCACACCGATATAGGAGATCAGGCCAAGGAAGGTCAGGTCCACATCCGGGAACCCTGCCCAGGCCAGCGCTCCCGGCTTGAGCAGATAGTTCAGCAACAGGTTGTTGGCAGGTACGGTGATGGCCTGAACAACCATGACCGAAATACCCAGACCCAGCGCGGTTGATATTTTCTTGGACACGGCGATGAAAGTGCACATGCCAAGGAAAAAGCTGAGCGCAAGGTTTTCGACAAAGATGGCCTTTACGGCCAGTGAGATCAGACCTTCCATCAGTGGGCCTCTACCTGCTGAATTTTGTATTCACGCTCTTCCACCTGGTTCGGCTTCCAGGTGCGGAAGGCCCAGATGATCAGACCGATGATGAAGAACGCCGAAGGCGGCAACAGCAGCATGCCGTTGGGCACGTACCAGCCGCCGTTGTTGACGGTTTCCAGAATCGTGATTCCGAACAGCGACCCTGCCCCAAACAGCTCGCGAATGAAGCCGACCAGCAGCAGGATCAGGCCATAGCCCATTCCGTTACCCATCCCGTCGATGAAGGACGCAACCGGGGGATTCTTCATCGCAAACGCCTCGGCGCGGCCCATCACGATACAGTTGGTGATGATCAGGCCGACAAAAACCGACAGTGTTTTCGAAATCTCGAAGGCGTAAGCCTTGAGGACCTGATCCACCAGAATAACCAGCGAAGCAATGATGACCATCTGCACGATGATCCGGATCGAGCCCGGGATCTGGTTTCGCAAGCATGAGATGAAGAAGGACGAGAAAGATGTCACAAATGTCACCGCGAGCGCCATCACGAACGACACTTGCAGCGATGATGTCACCGCCAGTGCCGAACAGATGCCAAGCACCTGCAGGGTAATCGGGTTGTTGTCGACAAGCGGGTCGACCAGCATCTCTTTTTTGGTCTGGGACATCAAATCTCTCCTGCTTGCAGTTTGGCCAGGAAGGGACCATAGCCCGCATCGCCCATCCAGAATTTCACAAGGTTATCGACACCGACCGACGTCAGCGTGGCTCCCGCCAGCGCATCGACATAGAAATCTGGTCCGGCTGAGGGCTGCGATTTGGCAACGGTGATTTGCAATTCACCTGCTTCGTCGCGCAGCTTTTTACCGTTCCACATTGCTTTCCAGCGTGGGTTGTCCACTTCGGCCCCAAGGCCCGGTGTTTCACCATGCTGATAGAATTGCAGACCGTAGATATCGTTGCCGTTATTCTCAAGCGCGATAAAACCATAGAGCGTCGACCATAGACCATAGCCGTGCAGAGGCAGGATCACCTTGTCCAGTTCACCTGCGTCATCGCGCAGCAGATATATAATGCGGTACTTGGATTTGCGTCCGATACCGGCGGGGTCGTTGTCCAGCGCGACGCTCAGCTCTGGATCGCTGGCGGCGGCGATGTCGTCAAACGTGGTCGGATCAAACTGATCATCGACGAACGCACCGGTGGACAGTTCCAACACATGTGGTTCGAACGCGGCAAAAGCCTCTGTTACGTCTATGCCGGGCTCGAACACGCCCGCAACTTGCAGAACGTTCACCTGTTTGTCCTTCAGGCGGTTGGCTTCTTGCACCGGGCGCAGACTGACTGCGGCCGCGGACACTACCATCGAGGCGACCAGACAGACGGCAACGGCGATGAAGATCGTCTTGCCAACTGAATCCGGCGATGCCGCCAGAAACTTGGCCAATGCGCCCTTGGGTTCGTGGGATTGCGTATCAGACATGACGACGCGCCCTCCGTTTGATGTTGGCTTGCACGACGAAATAGTCGATCAGCGGTGCGAAAACGTTCCCGAACAGGATTGCCAGCATCATGCCTTCGGGGAAAGCCGGATTGATCACACGTATCATCACGACCATCACACCGATCAGCGCGCCGTAGACATAGCGACCCACATTGGTGTGGCTGGCCGAAACCGGTTCCGTCACCATAAAGGCCAGACCGAAAGCGTAACCTCCCAACACGATATGCCAGTACCATGGCATCGCAAACATCGGGTTCGTGTCCGATCCGATCAGGTTCAGCAGCAGGGTAAAGCCGATGGTGCCCGCCAGACAGCCCACAATCAGGCGGTAGTTGGCGATCTTGGTCATCAGAAGGAAAGCCAGACCGATCATGCAGGCCAGTGTCGATGTCTCGCCAAAACTGCCCTGGATTTGGCCGAAGAACGCGCTCGACCACGTGATGCCGTCAGCAGCCAGGGCCTGCACGCCGTCAGCAGCCGATACCGCCAGAGCCGTTGCGCCCGAAAACCCGTCAACCGGGGTCCAAACCGCATCGCCCGACATCTGCGCGGGGTAAGCAAAGTACAAAAAGGCCCGTCCAACCAATGCCGGGTTGAGGAAGTTCTTACCCGTTCCACCGAACACTTCCTTGCCGATCACAACACCGAAGATGATGCCCAATGCGACCTGCCAAAGGGGCGTGGTTGCAGGCATGATCAGCGTGTACAGCATTGATGTAACAAGGAAACCTTCGTTCACCTCATGCCCGCGAACGGTCGCGAAAATGACCTCGAAGATGCCGCCTGCCACCAGCGTGACGATATATATCGGCAGGAAGTACATCAGCCCGTGCATGACATTGGCAAAAATGCTGTCCGGGTTCAGCGAAATGCCAAATACCTGCAAAATCGCGATCCGCCAGCCGGTAGCCGAGTCCGACCCAAGCTCAGCAATGGCTGAATTGGCCTGATAACCGGTGTTCCACATCCCCCATAAGATACAGGGGATCGTCGCGATCACGACGTAGGTCATGATCCGCTTCATATCCACGTAAGACCGCGCATGAGGGGCAACGGTGGTCACAGTTTTCGGAGTGTAGATAAAGCTTTCCACCATCTCGTAGATGGGAAAAAGCTTCTCGTACTTGCCGCCCTTGGTAAAGTTCGGCTCGATCCGATCGAAGAAGCTGCGCAAACCCATTTGGATCAGCCCTCCTTTTCAATCTTGGTCAGGCAATCGCGTAGCGCCAGCCCGTATTCATATTTCGCAGGACAGGCGAAGCCCACAAGACCGAGATCTTCTTCATCCAGCTCCAGCGCGCCCAGAGACTGGGCCGTGTCCGTATCCATTACAAGCAGTGCCCGCAGCAATTGAGTGGGCAGATAGTCCTGCGGCATCAGTTCTTCGAAAACACCTGTCGGCACCATGGCGCGACGACCGCCGTTCAGGTTGGATGTGAACGCATACAGCTTCTTGGCGAATGCAGAACCCAATACAGGCTGGACCGAGTATTTCGACGGCATCGGACGAATCCAGCCCAATGGGATTTGATCGGGGTCTTCACGGATAATGCTGATCTGACGTGCAAACCGGCCCAGATAAGCTGTCGGGCCATCAGCGTGTCGGCCCGACAGGATCGAACCCGAAATGATCCGAGGTGTGCCGTCCAAATTGACTTCGTCGCGGGTCAGATCGTCAGTTGATGCGCCCATCACGGTACGGATCAAACGCGGTTGACGCGCACCGGGCCCCGTCAAAGCAATCACGATATTGGGATCCAGATGGCCGGTCAGCATCAAGCGGCCAATGGCGATGACGTCCTGATACCCGATGGTCCAGACCTGCTTGTCACCTGCAAGAGGTTCGAGGAAGTGAATATGCGTTCCAGCCAGCCCTGATGGATGCGGGCCTTCGAAAGATGCAGTTTCGACACCGGCGACATCTGTGCCGGGTATTGCGTCGCCTTCATTTTGGCAAAGATAGGTTTTACCCTCGGTCAGCGTGGTGACCGCGGCCAACCCGGCAGCAAATGCTTCCGGTGCCTCCGCAAGGATCAAGGCAACATCCGCAGCCAGCGGATCACTATCCATTGCGGTGACAAAAATTGCATCCGGTTTGACGCCGGGCTCCGGCATTTTTGAATAGGGCCGCGTACGGAACGACGTCCACAGACCGGCAGCGCACAGTTTGGCGGTCACGCCTTCAGCGCTATCAGCATCCCCTACGCCCGAGAAATCCATACCAGCGTCATTGACGTCGGACACTTCGATCACAACGCTTTGCAGCACCCGACGGGCACCACGGTTGATCGCGACGACCCTGCCACTGACCGGTGCGACCATCATCGCGTCAGGTGCATCCTTGTGACAAAACAGCGGCGCGCCACGCGCAACACTGTCGCCTTCCTGCACAAGCATCTTGGGTTTCAGGCCGATGTAGTCACCGCCCAAGACGCCTACGGTCGAGTATTCCGGGCCCGGGTGAATGGTCTGGTCAGGAGCGCCTGCCACTGGCAGATCCAGCCCTTTTTTCAGTTTGAAAGTTTGCATGTTGCTACGTTCTTCCAAGCCTCTTTTCTGCGCCAGCTCTGCCAACGCCCTTTCGGGGTCATGCAATAGCGCGGTTTTCTCGAACCTCCGTCGCAAAAGCGTCGAAAACGGTCCAAAATCCGCAGGCGTATTTCCGATCAAGGACCCTTTACGCGGGGAAGTTCACAAACGCAAACCTGTTACCGCCAAAAGTTAAGAATGAACCACACAATCCTGCAATTTACCGTTCAAACCTACCGAATCCGAAGCATACAATTGTATGTCGCGCCCACCCACGTTCCAGTGTAAGCAACCGGAATGGAAAAAGACACAGATTTGGAAATCTTTCTGGTTGCCACCCCAGGCCTTGAAGCACCTCTCGGTGACGAGGCGCAATCGAACGGATTCGCAGGGGTCAGAACCGTACCAGGTGGCGTGTCATGCCGGGGGTCGTGGCCCGAGGTCTGGCGTGCCAACCTGATGCTGCGAGGCGCCAACAAGGTTCTGGTGCGACTCGGCAGTTTCCCCGCTGTGCATCTTGCCCAATTGGACAAACGTGCACGCAAATTCCCTTGGGGTGATGTCTTGCGTCCTGACGTGCCGATCAAGGTGGAGGCCACCAGCCGCAAATCCAGAATTTATCATGCGGGTGCAGCGCGTCAGAGGATCGAGCGGGCAATATCCGAAACATTGGGCGCTCCGATTTCATCCGACGCAGGGCTTCGGGTCTTGCTCCGAATCGAGAAAGACATTTGCACGATCTCCGTCGACAGTTCTGGCGAGCTATTGCACAAGCGCGGCCACAAGGAAGCCATTGCCAAGGCTCCGATGCGAGAAACAATGGCCGCAATGTTCCTGAGAGAGTGCGGCTACTCAGGCGACGAACCCGTACTGGACCCGATGTGCGGGTCAGGCACATTCGTGATCGAGGCCGCCGAGATCGCTCTGGTTCTGCGTCCTGGCCGCTCCCGTAGTTTTGCATTCGAAGAACTGGCGGGTTTTGATCCTGATCAGTGGCAAAAGATGCGAAGGGAAACGAATACGGCAGAATGTGCCCTTACCTTCTACGGCTCGGATCGTAACACCGGCGCAATTGATGCTGCGACCGCCAATGCTGAAAGGGCACAAGTCGGTGCTTGGACACGGTTTCGACAGCATTCCGTCAGCGACATCAAACCACCCGAGGGTCCTGCGGGGCTGGTCATTGTCAACCCGCCATATGGAGCGCGAATTGGTGACGAAAAACGCTTGCGTTCAGTCTATGGTGCCATGGGAAAAACCCTGATGAACCGGTTCAGGGGATGGCGCGTAGGCCTAATCACCAGCACCCCCGGGCTTGCTCGGGCCACACGCCTGCCATTGCTGGCACCAGGACCGGTAGTGGACCATGGAGGAACCAAAATTCGCCTGTACAAAACCGATCCCTTGTCGTGATTGCCAAATCGGGTTCCGCCCAAGTTCTTTTCGATTTTTGAGACCGAGTGATCCGGGTGTCCCCATTTCAAAAACCTCTTGCGCAACAGCAGCACCGCGTATAGATCACCCGCCACGGTCGGAGTGTAGCTCAGCCTGGTAGAGCACTGTCTTCGGGAGGCAGGGGTCGGAGGTTCGAATCCTCTCACTCCGACCAATAAAACAAGGCGCCCAATGGCGCCTTTTTTGTTTTCTGGGGATCGGCCGCAACGATATCCGCAACGTTTCGTTCGATAGATGTGCTCAGTTCTGTCCGTCGTCAGGGATTTTGGGACAGATGGCGCTCTGATCTAAGAGAGAGCGTGGCTCATCTGGTTGGATTGATTATGCGGCGGATTTGCGGTGAAGCAAGCGCCGGGTTTCGATGGTCTTTCGCTTGATCCTTTCTCGTTGTTTTAGAATGGTCTGTCCGCGTCCGAAGTAGACATCAGCGGGCGTGAGGTTTTGTAAGCTTTCGTGGTAACGCCGGTGATTGTAGTGATCGACGAAAGCATCGATCTGCTGCTGAAGGTCACCGGGCAGATAGTAGTTTTCCAGCAAGATGCGGTTCTTGAGAGTCTGGTGCCAGCGCTCGATCTTGCCTTGGGTTTGCGGATGGTATGGCGCGCCTCGAACATGATCCATTTTCTGATCTTCCAGCCATTCGGCAAGCTCACCAGAGATGTAGCTGGACCCGTTGTCGCTGAGCAGGCGTGGTTTGTGCAGAACCGTCGCCTGATCGCAGCCCGAAGCCTGCAAAGCCAGGTCCAGCGTATCGGTGACATCACTGGCCTTCATCGTCGTGCAGAGCTTCCAGGCGATGATGTAACGGCTGTAATCATCGAGGATGGTCGACAGATAGAACCAGCCCCAGCCGATGACCTTCAGGTAAGTGAAGTCGGTCTGCCAGAGTTGGTTCGGCCGAGTGGTTTTGTCCCGGAACTCGTCGGCCGCCGATAGAACCACATAGGCCGGGCTGGTGATCAGGTCGTAGGACTTGAGGATGCGATAGACCGAAGCCTCTGACACAAAGTACTTTTCTGTGTCGGAGAAGCGAACTGCCAACTCACGCGGGGAAAGCTCACTTTCCTTCAGGGCCAGGTCCTTGATCTTCTCGCGCACTGGCGTGGGAATGCGGTTCCAGACCCGTGATGGCTTGGGACTACGATCCTCAAGCGCCTCAGGACCACCCGACAGATACCGGTCATACCAGCGATAGAAGGTGGTCTTCGGAATGCCCAGCTTTTCCAAGGTGCGTTTGGTCGGCAGATGTGATCCCTCCAC